>JANPCS010000192.1:0-16590 GCA_031431065.1 Hyphomicrobiales bacterium
CCTTGGTGCTGGCCCTGGCGCCCTTCGCGTTCGACATCATCTGGATCGATCCGCGCGCCTCCGCCTTTCCCGGCGCATCGCCGCGCAATGTCACGGCCATCGCGCCCGCCGATCCGCTTGGCCTTCTGTCCGCTGCGCCGCCTGCCAGCCTCGTCTTCATCATGACGCACAGCCACGTGCTCGATCTGGCGATCGCCGATGCGGCGCTGCGCAATGAGTGCATTGCCCATGTGGGCCTGATCGGCAGCGCCACCAAGCGCGCCCGCTTCGAGAAAAGACTAAGAGAAGCCGGAGTGGCCGAAGACCGCATCGAAAGTCTGATTTGCCCGATTGGCGTTTCAGGCATCCGCTCCAAGGAGCCCGCCGCCATCGCCCTTGCCACGGCGGCGCAGATCGTGATGCTGCATGAGCTATGCTCCCTTTCTTCCGTCATCCCGGCGAAAGCCGGGACCCACGGCGGCCATGGAACGGAACAGCTCCCATCGGGACGCACCGAAAAATGGGTCCCGGCTTTCGCCGGGATGACGGGCGGTGGAGGACGTCCGTCATGACCGCAGACTCGACCTATCTCCTCGAAGCGCTCAACGTCACCAAGATTTTCGGCACGCTCAAGGCCAATGACGGCGTCACGCTGAAAGTGAAGCCGGGCGAGATCCACGCATTCCTCGGCGAGAATGGTGCCGGCAAATCGACACTGGTGAAGATGATCTACGGCGCCTTGCAGCCGACCAGCGGCGAATTCCGCTGGATGGGCCGGACCGTCGCCATTGGCAATCCCGCCGCGGCGCGCAAGCTCGGCATCGGCATGGTGTTTCAGCATTTCTCGCTGTTCGATGCCTTGAGCGTCGCCGAGAACATCGCTCTCGCCATGCCCGGTGAATTCGACATGAGCAAACTCTCGGAACGCATTTCGCGCGTTTCGAAGGAATATGGTTTGCCGCTTAAACCGGCAGCCATCGTCGCGGACTTATCGGTGGGCGAACGCCAGCGCATCGAGATCGTGCGCTGCCTCTTGCAGGAACCCAAGTTGCTGATCATGGATGAACCGACCGCCGTGCTGACGCCGCAGGAGGCCGACCAGCTGTTCCGCACCCTGGCCCGTCTGGCGAAAGATGGCTGCGCCGTTATTTATATCAGCCACCGCCTGGAAGAAGTGAAGCGGCTTTGTCATGCCGTCACGATCCTGCGCCACGGCAAGGTCGTCGCCACTGCCGACCCGGCACAGGAGACGGCATCAAGCCTGGCCAAGCTGATGGTCGGCGGCGACATCCACGTGGTGCGGGCGGCCCGCAGGGACGCCAAGGGCAAAATCCGCCTCAAGCTCGATCACCTCAATCTCCACGCCGATGGCCCCTTCGCCGTGGCGTTGAAGAACATCACGCTCGATGTGAAGGCGGGCGAAGTGGTGGCCATCGCCGGGGTGGCGGGTAACGGCCAGTCGGAACTCTTCGATGCCGTATCGGGCGAGCGTTCGCTGGCCAAGGACGCCATGCTGGTGATCGATGGCAATCCGATGGGCCATGACGGCGTCAATGCCAGGCGGAACTCCGGTGCTGCCTTCGTGCCGGAAGAGCGCCTGGGCCATGGCGCCGTGCCGGGCTTCAAGCTTTCGGAGAACGTCATCCTCACACGCCATTCGTCTGACAACTCGCTCGTCAGGTCCGGCATGGTGCGGCGCGGCGGCGCGTCGAATGTCAGCGAGCGCGTCATCAAGGATTACGACGTGCGCAAGGGCAAGCCCGATCCGGAAGCCCGCGCTCTGTCAGGCGGCAACCTGCAGAAATTCGTCATCGGCCGCGAACTGGATCGCCGGCCCGGCGTGTTGGTGGTGAACCAGCCGACCTGGGGCGTCGATGCCGGGGCCTCGGCGACCATCCGCCAGGCGATCATCGATCTGGCGCGGCAAGGCTCCGCCGTGCTGGTGATCAGCCAGGATCTCGACGAGATTTTTGAAGTGGCTGACCGCATCGCGGTGATTTCGCGCGGCCAATTGTCGGAAGCTTTTCCGGCGGGTGAATTGTCGGCGGAAAAGATCGGCCTGCTGATGGCCGGCGCGCATGAAGTGAAGGAGCACGCCCATGCGGCTCATTCTTGAGAAGCGCGGCGAGCAATCGGTGCGCATGGCGATCCTGTCGCCCTTCATCGCATTGGCGTTCACGGTGATCGCCGGCGGCATCATTTTCGCGTTGCGCGGGCTGAACCCGTTCGAAGCGCTGTTTGTTTATTTTATCGAACCGCTGACCCAGGACTGGGCGCGCGAGCAACTGATCGTCAAGGCAGCGCCACTGATACTGATCGGCGCCGGTCTGGCGGTCTGCTATACCGCCAATGTCTGGAATATCGGCGCCGAGGGCCAGTTCATCTTGGGCGCGCTGTTGGCCGGCATGGTGCCGGTGTACTATCCGGCCTGGCAATCGCCCGGTGTGATGCTGGTGATGCTGGCGCTCGGGGTTCTGGGCGGCATGGCATGGGGCGCTATTCCGGCCTTGCTGAAGAACCGCTTCAGCGCCAATGAAATTCTGACATCGCTCATGCTCGTCTATGTCGCGCAGTTTTTGTTCGATTGGTTGGTGCGCGGGCCGTGGCGCGATCCGCAGGGTTTCAACTTTCCCAAGACGGTGAATTTCGAAGGGTGGCAACTGCTGCCCAAGTGGGGCGAGATTCACTTAGGTGCCTTGCTGGCGCTGCTGGCCGCCGGGGGACTGGCTATTGTGATGTGGCGCATGCTCAAGGGCTTCGAGCTTCGGGTTCTTGGGCTGGCGCCGCGCGCCGGGCGTTTTGCCGGCTTCTCGACCGAGCGTTCCGTGATGTTCTGCTTCCTGCTGACCGGCGCTCTGGCGGGCATAGCTGGCGCCAGCGATGTGATGGGTGTTTCCGGCCAGTTGCAAACCCCATACTCGCCCAACTATGGTTTCGTCGCCATCATCGTGGCTTTCCTCGGCCGGCTTAATCCGCTGGGTGTGATCATTGCCGGTCTCTTGTTGGCGCTGAGCTTTATCGGCGGCGAGAGCGCCCAGGTGACGCTCGGCATCTCCGACAAGATCGCCAAGGTTTTCCAGGGCATCCTGCTGTTCTTCATCCTGGCCTGCGATACCCTTATTCTCTACCGCATCCGCTTCGAGCGGGCGCGCGGCGTCCAGCCTCAAGCGGCGGAGTGACATCATGGAAATGCTGCTCGCTGTCGTCCTCACCATCCTGACCGCCGCAACGCCATTGCTGTTTGCCGCACTGGGCGAAGTGGTTGTCGAGCGCTCCGGCGTGCTCAACCTTGGCGTCGAGGGCATGATGGTGATGGGTGCCGTCTGCGGCTTCGGCGCGGCACTGATGACCGGGTCACCTTGGCTGGGTCTCATTGCGGCGATCGCTGCTGGTGTGGTGATGTCGCTGCTGTTTGGTTTCCTGACATTGACGCTGGTTTCCAACCAGGTGGCGACCGGCCTGGCGCTGACCTTGCTGGGCCTCGGACTGTCGGGACAGATCGGCGAATCGCTCGTCGGCCAGCCAGGCGTCAAGGTTCCCAATCTCGGCGGCTTCGATCCGCTCATTCCGTTTGCCGTCATCCTCACGGCCGCGGTGTCGTGGTTCCTGTTCCGGACCAAGGGCGGGCTGATCATCCGGGCGGTCGGCAATAGCCATTCCTCCGCCCACGCGCTGGGCTACAATGTCATTGGCGTACGCTACCTCTGCGTGATGTTTGGCGGCGGTTGCGCCGGGTTGGCGGGCGGCTATCTTTCGCTGGTTTACACGCCGCAATGGATCGAGAACATGACGTCTGGGCGCGGCTGGATTGCCCTGGCGCTGGTGGTGTTCGCGTCCTGGCTGCCGTGGCGTACGCTGATCGGCGCCTATCTGTTCGGCGCAATCTCCATCCTGGCCTTCACGGTTCAAACATTTGCGTGGGGAATCCCCTCGCAGTTCTTGTCAATGCTGCCTTATCTTGTCACCATCGTTGCACTTGTGATCATCTCCGGCAACCGGATGATGACGAGAGCCAACACACCGGCATGCCTGGGGCAGCCCTTCGTGCCTGATCGCTAACTTACAAAAAACCAAGGGAGTAGTTGAATGAAGAAGCTATTGATGTCCGCCGCAGCCGCCGCACTCGTGCTCGGCCTGCCGGCCGCCGCGGCGCAAGCGGCAACCAAGGCCTGCTGGGTCTATGTCGGCGCCATCGGCGATTTCGGTTGGACCTACCAGCACCACCAGGGCCTCGAGGCCGTGAAGAAGGAGCTGGGCGGCAAGGTCGAGACTGCTTTCGTCGAGAACGTACCGGAAGCCGATTCCGAACGCGCCATCGAACGCCTGGCGCGCGATGGCTGCAACATCATCTTCACGACGTCATTCGGTTTCATGGAGCCGACACTGAAGGTCGCCAAGAAGTTTCCGGATGTGAAGTTCGAACATGCCACCGGCTACAAAACAGCCGAAAACGTCACGACCTACAACGCCAAGTTCCACGAGGGCCGCTACGTGATCGGCCAGATCGCCGCCAAGCTGTCGAAAACCGGAACGGCGGGTTACATCGTGTCCTTCCCGATCCCCGAAGTCATCGCCGGCATCAACGCCTTCATGCTGGGTGCGCAGTCCGTCAACCCGGACTTCAAGGTGAAGATCGTCTGGGCCAACACCTGGTATGACCCCGGCAAGGAAGCCGATGCGGCCAAGGTTCTGCTCAGCCAGGGCGCCGACATCATGGTGCAGCACACCGACTCGACAGCCGCGCTGCAGGTTGCCGAAGAGCAGGGTAAGCAGGGCTTCGGCCAGGCCTCCGACATGATCAAGTTCGCGCCCAAGGCGCAACTGACAGCCATCGTCGATAATTGGGCACCTTACTATGTGCGCCGCGTCAACGATGTCATCAACGGCACCTGGAAGAGCCAGGCCTCGTGGGACGGCATGGCCGAAGGCACCGTGAATATCGCGCCCTTTACCAACATGCCCGATGACGTGGCCAAGATGGCCGCTGAAACCGCCGAGGCGATCAAGACCGGCAAGCTCCATCCCTTCACCGGCCCGATCACCAAGCAGGACGGTACGGTCGTCGGTGAAGCCGGCAAGCCGTTGCCTGACGGCGACATCCTCGGCATGAACTGGTACGTCAAGGGCGTTGACGACCAGCTGCCGCAGTAAGCACGAACCAACAGCGCGCCTGCCGTAGGGAACTGTTCCCCGGCAGGCGTATTCTTGAGGACTCTGCCGCGTGGACCCATTCATCGCCGACTGGTTGAACCTGCTGATCCGCTGGGGCCACATGATTGCCGGCATCGCCTGGATCGGCACGTGGTTCTATTTCGTGGCCCTGGATTTCTCGCTGAAAAAACCCGCCGGCTTGCCGGTTGGCGTCGGCGGCGAAGCCTGGGAAGTACACGGCGGCGGCTTCTACCGCGTGCAGAAATATCTCGCCGCCCCCGCGCGGATGCCCGATCATTTGACGTGGTTCAAGTGGGAGGCCTACTTGACCTGGGCCACCGGTTTCCTGCTGCTGATCGTGCAATACTATGTACAGGCCGGAGCCTATCTCATCGATCCGGCCGTGCTGCCGCTGCAACCCTGGCAGGCCATCGCGATTTCGCTGGTGGCGATCGCCCTCTCCTGGCTCGCATACGACGCGCTGTGCCGGGTGCTGGCCGAAACCCATCCGAGGTTGCTGGTGGCGGCGGTTTTCGTGCTCATCCTGGTGCTCGCCTGCGGCTTCAGCCAGGTGTTTTCCGGACGCGGCGCCTTCATCCATGTCGGCACCGCCATCGGCACCATGATGGCCGCCAATGTCTTCATGGTCATCATTCCCAATCAGCGCAAGATCACCGCCGCCCTGATCAGGGGCGAAGCGCCGGATCCCCGGCTCGGCGCCATCGGCAAGCAACGCTCGCTGCACAACACGTATTTGACGCTGCCGGTGCTGCTGCTGATGATCAGCAATCATTATGCGGTGCTGACCGGCGCGCCCAATGCCTGGCTGCTCGTCGGCCTCATTGTCATCGGTGGTGCGGCACTCCGGCATTTTCTGGTGCGCCATGAAGTCGGCGACCCGCTCGGCGAGATCGCTTGGACGCTGCCAATTATTTTCGTAGCGTTGGGGCTGGCTTGGTGGCTCTCGGGCTCGCCGCTGCTGTCGCTCGACTGGCCGAACTTGCTTGTCCGCTGGGGCCACATGATCGCCGGCATCGCCTGGATCGGCACGTCGTTCTATTTCGTGGCGCTGGATTTCTCGCTGCGCAAATCCGCCGAAATGCCGCCGGGTGTTGCGGGTGAAGCCTGGGAGGTCCATGGCGGCGGCTTCTATCATGTGCGGAAATATTTGACCGCACCCGGGACGCTGCCCGACGGCCTGATCTGGTTCAAATGGGAAGCCTACCTCACCTGGGTGACGGGCTTCTTGCTGCTCGTCATCCTCTATTATGTGCAGGCCGAAACCTATCTCATCGATCCCTCGGTGCTGGCGCTCACGTCCTGGCAGGCCATCGGCATTTCGGTGGCGAGCCTTGTTGCGGGATGGTTGGTCTACAGCGCGCTGTGCGGTTCGCCCATCGGCCGCCACACCGGACTTCTCGCAACCTGCCTCCTGGTGACGATCCTCGCGGCGGCCTATTTCTACACGCATGTGTTCTCGGGCCGCGGCGCCTTCATCCACATCGGCGCACTGATCGGCACGCTGATGGCGGCCAACGTTTTCATGGTCATCATCCCGAACCAGCGCAAGATCACCGCGGCGCTTCTCGAGGGCGGGAAACCCGACCCGGCGTTCGGCGTCATCGGCAAGCAGCGCTCACTGCACAATACTTATCTTACGTTGCCAGTGCTGTTGACGATGGTCAGCAATCATTTCCCCATGCTGACCGATCATCCGCATGCGTGGGTGCTGGCCGGTCTCGTGGTGGTTGGCGGCGCCTTGACCAGGCACTACCTGGTGCGCAGCGAGGTGGGCGACAGCCAGCATGACATCGCCTGGACGCTGCCGCTGATCGTTTCGGCGCTTGCTCTGGCATTGCTCATCACCGAGCCCGAAAAGCTCATTCTCTATGAGGGCGAGGTGACCGACAGCGAAGCCTTGTCGATTGTCGCCACGCGCTGCGCAACTTGCCATGCGGCAGCGCCGAGCGACCGCACGGCCAGGGCGGCCCCCAAGGGCATCGCCCTTGAATCTCTCGACAGTCTCAGGCGCTATGCCGCGCAGATCGAAACCCAGGCCGTCAAGAACAAGGCCATGCCGCTCGGCAACAAGACCAGGATGACTTTGGAAGAACGTGCCAAGCTCGGCACCTGGATTGCAAAGCAATGAAAACGATTGCCGATGTGAATGACATGACTCCGGCCGGGTTCCTTGAAGCATTCGGAGATGTCGCGGAACATTCGTCCTGGGTGGCGCGCGAGGCAGCGAGTTTCCGGCCCTTTGCCAATCGCGATGACATGATCCGGTATTTCGAAAGTGCCTTGCACGCCGCCAACCGCGACGCGCAACTGGCATTGATCCGGGCTCATCCCGATCTCGCAACCAAAGCAAGACTCACCGGCGATTCGACGCGCGAACAGGCCGGCGCCGGATTGAATGCTCTGACCACGGAGGAATTCGCCCGCTTCACGGTCCTCAACGATGCCTATAAGCAGCGCTTCGGCTTTCCCTTCATCTTCGCCGTCAAGGGCGCCACCAAGCAGATGATCCTCGACGGCTTCGAGGGGCGCGTCGGCAACGCCATTGACGCCGAGTTTGCCATGGCGATCTCGCAGGTCTGCCGCATCTTCCGCTTCCGCATCGAGGACCGGGTGCAGGCATGACCCATGTCATCAAGGGTCAGACCTTGAGTTTTGGCGCCAGCCACAGCGAAGTGAAGCATGAGGCGAAGGGCGCTATTGTCATCGCCGATGACGGCACCATCCTATGGTCAGGCCCGCAACCGCTGCTGCCGCAGGGTTTTCGCCGGTTCCCGAGCGAAGACTATGGCGATCGGCTGGTGCTGCCGGGCTTCATCGACGCGCATATCCACTTCCCGCAATACCGCATGCTGGCCGCGCCCGGCAAGGACCTGCTCGACTGGTTGAGCCGTTTCACCTTTCCCGAGGAGAGCCGCTACGCCGACAAGTCCTATGCGGAAATGGCTGCCGATATTTTCGTGACGCGGCTGTTCCAGCATGGCACCACTTCGGCACTGGCCTTTTGCTCGGTGCACAAAACCTGCGCCGATGCGCTGTTTGCGGCCGCCGACGCGCGAAACATGGCGCTCATCACCGGCAAGACGATGATGGACCGCAATGCCATTCCAGCGGTGCAGGACAATCCCGAAACCGGCGCCCGCGAATCTGAAGACCTCTACCGCGCCTGGCATGGCAAGCACCGCCTGCGCTATTCCGTGACGCCGCGCTTTGCCATCACCTCGTCCGAGGCGCAGTTGAAAATCTCGGGCGAATTGCTGGCTTCGCTCGATGGCGCGCTGCTGCAGACGCATCTCTCCGAAAGCCCCGGCGAGATCGCCATGGTGAGGAAGCTCTTTCCCAACGCCAAAGATTATACCGATGTCTATGATTCATGCGGGCTGCTGGGTGAGCGCAGCCTGTTCGCGCACGGCATTCACCTGTCGGAGCGCGAATGCGCGAGATTGTCGGAGACCGGCTCGAGCGTCGTTCATTGCCCAACCTCCAATACCTTTCTCGGCTCCGGCCTGATGGCCATGCCGCACTTGAGAAAACCAACCCGCGCCGTTCATATCGGTGTCGCCACCGATGTCGGCGGCGGCACCAGCTATTCGATGCTGGCGACATTGGGCGAGGCCTACAAGGTGCAGATGCTGGCGGGTTACAAGCCTTCGGCCTTCGAACTGTTCCACATGGCGACGCGCGGCAACGCCGAACGCCTGCACATCGGCCACGAAGTTGGCGCCATCGACACCGGCAAGTTCGCCGACCTCGTGGTCCTCGATCCGAAAGCGACTCCGGTGCTGGCCAGCCGTCAGGATCTTTCAACGTCACTGGAGGACGTGCTGTTCTCGCTGATGATCCTCGGCGACGACCGCGCCATCCGCGCTACTTATGTGGCGGGAAAAAAGGTTCATGAGCGGCTCACCCCGCAAGGCTGAACACAAACTCCTTGTCCAGCCACACCTCATCGAGGTTGTTGCCCGGCCCCTTGCGATCGACGATTAGGAAGCGGCTATCGGCATCATGCACCAGCAGCGGGTGATGCCAGACATTGCGGCCATAGTTGATGCCCTGCATGCCGCTGGCTGCAAAGGCGCGGTAGCTGTCAAGGTCATGAACATCTTCACAGACCAGCACCAGCCACGGCCGGTCCTGCAAGGGAATGAAAGTCTGGCTGCCAAGCGGATGCCGTTCCATCAGTTTGATCTCGATGGGCACAGGCCGCGGCTGACTGAGGAACAGGCTGATGTTGGTGGCGCCGCCTTCCATTGCCACATCGACTCCGGCAAGATCGTTGAAGCGCAGGGCGAAGCCCTGGTTGATGGCGATGGACGGGTGCCCCTGCATTTCGATGACCTCGCCGAAGGGTGCGAAGACATCACGAGTGAGAGCTTGGGGCTTAAGCTGTCGCATGATGGCCCTAGATGATGGTTGCCGAGATTGAACCGAGTTCGCCGTAGTCTACGCTGATCCGGTCGCCCGGTGCGATGGCAAACGGAATGATGCAGGTGCCGGTGGTGACGAACTGCCCGGCCTTGACGCCGCCACAGTAAGTCGAGGCCTCGTTGACGAACCAGGTCAAAGCCCTGCGCGGATCGCCCAGCACCACCTCGCCGCTGCCTTCGACAACCTTTGCACCATTGCGATAGCCCGCCACCTTGTGCTGCGACAGATCGACATGGCGCCATGGCATTTCGACAGCCGGTCCCAGCACCAACCACGAAGCACAGGCCGTGTCGGCGATGAGTTGTGCCGCACCCACCTTGGTAAAGTCCTGATAACGGCTGTCCGGCACTTCGAGCGACAGGTGCAGCGATGACACGGCTTCGAGTGCTTCCTCCATCTCGTAAGGCGTGGCGCGTGGCGGCAGGTCGCGGCCAAAGCCGAAAGCGAACTCGGCTTCGGCAACCTTCATGATATTGCCGCCTAACTTGACCGATGCGCCAGCCGCTAACAAACGATGCTCGAGGATGCGGCCAATCAGCGGTCCCTCGACATTGATGTGCTTCTGGCCCGCTTCGCTGGTCGCCGCGATCTTCCAACCCGCTACCGCATAGCCGCTCAAGCGCGCCACGGCGGCGCCGGTCTCATAGGCTGCGGCGCGCGTGGCGGGCCTGCAGCTTTCGGGCAATGCGGCGATGCGCGTGTTGGCGGTCCAGTTGGTAAGCAATATGGAGGCTGCGGCCTCCAGTTGGTTTTGGTCTCCGGTCATTCGATCCTCAATTGCCTGAGAAGCGCCAGATAGCGCGGATGGTCGCGGAGCACATCGAGGTCGCTGTCATGCAGCATGAACTCGCGTTGCGACTTCAATGTCGCCGTCCTGAAAATATTCTCCAGCCGGTCGAGCGCCAGTTCCTTCTCGCCAAGCAGCGAGTAGGCGCAAGCCAGGTTATAGTGCAGGTAGAAATCATCCGGCTCCATGATGCTGGCGCGCTCAGCCCAGTCCTTGGTCCGCTCCGTCTCGCCGAGAAGGGCCAGCAGGCCGGCGCCGAAGGCCAGGGCATCGGCATCGTCGGGGCGTTCGGCGACAGCGGCTTCGGCCCGCGCCAGCGAACGCCTGGCCGCGTTCATCATGTCTTCGTGGCGGCCGAGCGACTGATAGCACATGGTCTGCACGCCAAGCGCGCGGAAATCGTCATGCTTGATGTCGGCGGCCTTGCCGAACAGCTCGGCCGCCTTGAGATATTGCCCGCGATTGAAGCAGTTGCGGCCATAAAACAGATAGCCCTCGAACAGATCGGGTTTGAGTGAAATGGCACGCTCGAAGCAGATTTCGGCATCGTCATAGCGCCCGGCGGTATAAAGGGCGAGGCCCTTGGAGGCATGCGCCTCGGCCAGCGTCTGGTCGAGCGACAGCGCGCGCTCGCTCTGCTCGAGGATTTCCTGAACGGTGATCGTCGTGTCGCCGGCATCGAGCAGATGCGAGTTGCAATCGGCGATGCCGGCATGCGCTGCGGCATAGTCGGCATCGATATCGAGCGCCCGCGCAAACATCTGCTTGGCAAGCTTGAGATAGCGCTTGGTGTGGCCGCGGTGAAAGAAGCCGCGGCCCATGAGATAATAGCGGTAGGCCTCGGCGTTGACCGTCGGTTTCTGGATGATGGTCTCCAGTTCCTGCGGCAGCATGCGGATGCGCAGCGCCGCGACGATGCTGCGCGAGATATCGTCCTGCAGGTCGAAAATGTCCTCGAACTTGCGGTCGTAGCGCTCGGCCCAGATGTGCCCACCGGTCCGCCCATCGATCAACTGCGCGGTGATGCGCACCCGGTCGTTGGCCTTGCGTACGCTGCCCTCGAGAACATATTGAACGTCAAGCCGTGCCGCCACCTGGCCGATATCGACATTCTTGCCCTTGAAGGTGAAGGCGGTATTGCGCGACACCACGAACAGCGCCGATATCTTCGACAGGTCGGTGATGATGTCCTCGGTGATGCCGTCGCTGAAATATTCCTGCTCGGGGTCGCCACTCATGTTGATGAAAGGCAGCACGGCGATCGAGGCTTCGCTGGCATGCTGGGCGCGCTTGCGTGAAGGGGAACCCGGCGCCGTGTTCGGCCGTACTCCGTAAGTCTGCACGCGGCCGCTGATGTTCTTGAGCTGGCGCTTGCCCATGTCTTCGAAACTGAGCGAATGGTGGCGGTGCACGTGCTGGTGGACGGTTTCGGATATGCAGATGCCGCCCGGCTCGGCAATGGCCTGCAGCCGCGCCGCGACATTGACGCCGTCGCCGAATACATCAGTCTCATCGGCAATCACATCCGACAGGTTGATACCGATGCGAAAGCTCATCTGCTTTCCGGCGCTGAGCGAGGCATTGCGGGCCTCGCAACCGGCCTGAACATCGACGGCAAACTGCACGGCGTTGACGACGCTGAAGAACTCGGCCAGAAACCCGTCCCCCAGTTTCTTGACGATGCGGCCTGTGTGCTTGGCGAGCAGCGGCTCCACCACCTGCTCGTGGCGCTCCATGAATTCGTCGAGAACGCCTGCTTCATCCTGTTCCATCAGGCGCGAATATCCAGCGATATCCGCGGACAGGATTGTTGTCAGGCGCCGTTCCAAACCACATGCTCCATGATGATTGAAGTCCATGATAGCGGTGGGAGGCAGCGCATAGCAATTTGATTCCGCATGGGTTTCCGGCAATTTGGCAGGCCACCCATGCTTGACAAGCGGGGGAGTGCCGCGCATCAAGTTTGGCAGACTTCGATACCAAGTGGGAAATTCGGACCGTGTATCAAAGGCCACGCAGCATTAGCGACGCCCTGGACGCCATATCCAGCGGCGATGCAATGGTCGTGAGCGGCGGAACCGACATCTTCCCGGCGCACGTCGGCAGGCCCATCACCCGTCCGGTGATCGACATTTCCGCCGTGGCAGGGCTTCGCGGCATTGTCTTTGACGGCGCCCTCTACCGGATTGGCGGCAACACCACCTGGAGCGATGTTCTGGCGGCCCCGCTGCCCCTGGCCTTTGACGGTTTGAAAGCGGCGGCGCGCGAGGTCGGTTCGATACAAATCCAGAACCGCGGCACAATTGCCGGAAATCTATGCAATGCCTCGCCAGCAGCTGATGGCGTTCCGCCGCTGTTGACGCTTGATGCCGATGTGGAACTCAGCTCGGTGCGCGGTAGGCGGGTCATGCCGCTTGGCGCATTCATCACCGGCTACCGGCAGTCGGCGCTGGCCGCTGATGAGATCCTGTCGGCGGTGTTGGTCAAGGCACAGCCACCGCGCGTCCGGTCAAGCTTTGTCAAGCTCGGCGCCAGGCGGTATCTGGTGATTTCGATCTTGATGGCGGCGGCGGTGATCGAGCGCGATCCGAACGGGCGCATCTCACGTGCGGCGGTCGCCATGGGTGCCGCTTCACCGGTTGCCCAGCGCCTGAGCTTGCTGGAGCGCGATCTCATCGGACTGGAACCGGGGATCGCACCTTCGTCCGTGGTGGCGCCGCGGCATGTCGAGATGCTGTCGCCGATCGACGATGTGCGGGCCACATCAGCCTATCGCATCGAAGCCGCCATGACGATCGCCGGGACCGCTCTCGATCTGGCGGCAGGAGTGCCGCTCAATGGCTGACACGCAATCCTTCACACTGAACGGATCGGCCGTTGCCTGTTCGGCTTCTCCGATGGCGCGTCTGAGCGATGTCTTGCGCCAGCACATAGGCGCCACCGGTACCAAGACCGGCTGCGATGCCGGCGATTGCGGCGCGTGCTCGGTGTTGATCGATGGCGAGATCGCCTGCGCCTGCCTGGTGCCGGTGGCCCAGGCCGAAGGCGCGCGAGTCGTCACCGTCGAGGGCCTCGCTGCCTGCAGCAAGATGGGCGAACGCCTGCAGCGTGCCTTCCTGGCGCGAGGTGCCGCGCAATGCGGCATCTGCACGCCCGGCATGCTGGTAGCCGCCGCAGCATTGCTCGAACGCCACACGTCGCCATCGCGCGCCATGATCGCCGATGCGCTTGGCGGCGTGCTCTGCCGCTGCACTGGGTATGCCAAGATCATCGCGGCGGTCGAAGATGCGGCCAGTGGAAACATCGCCGGGGCGCTGGTGCCGGGCGCCGGTCAAGCCGTCGGCGCGGCGGTGGCGCGGCTTGATGGAAGCCCCAAGATCAATGGCACGGAAGCCTTCGGCGCCGACGCCATTCCGGCGGATGCCTTGTGGCTGCGCGCCATCCGCTCGCCGTTCCACCGCGCCGGATTTACCCTGGGAGACATGAGCGCTTTCGTAGCGGACCGTCCAGGAATCGTCCGTGTCCTGACGTTTCGCGATGTTCCCGGCCGCAACGTGTTCGGCGTCATTCCGGCCTTTGCCGATCAGCCGGTCTTTGCCGAGAGCGAGACGCGTTTCCGGGGCGAGGCGGTGGCAGCAATCATCGGCGAGCGAGCCGCCATCGAAAGGCTTGATGCTCAGAACTTTCCGGTGACATGGCATGAGCTGCCACCGCTTCTGACGCCGCAGCAGGCCCTGGCTGCGGATGCCCCGCAGCTGCACGCCAATCGGCCCGGCAACATTCTCGTGCAAGGCCGCGTGGCGCGCGGGGATGCCGAGGCGATGCTGGCCTCGGCAGCTTTCGTTGTCGAAGGTCATTTCGAGACGGGCTTCGTCGAGCACGCCTATATCGAACCCGAGGCCGGCTGGGCGCGGCGGGTGGGGAACCGCATCGAAATCACCGTCTCGACCCAATCGCCCTATCTCGACCGCGATGACACGGCCGCAATCCTCGGGCTGGCGCCGGACGCCGTGCGCATCATTCCATCGGCCTGTGGCGGCGGCTTCGGCTCGAAACTCGATCTTTCCGTGCAGCCCTTTGTGGCGCTGGCCGCCTGGCTGACGCATCGGCCTTGCGCCATGGTCTATTCGCGGCCGGAGTCGATCCAGTCCACCACCAAGCGCCACCCCGCCAGCATGCGCACGCGCATGGCGGCGACCCGCGAGGGCGACCTGATCGCCATGGATTTCGAAGGTGACTTCAACACCGGGGCCTATTCCTCGTGGGGACCAACCGTCGCTAACCGCGTGCCGGTGCATGCCTCGGGCCCTTACGTTGTGCCGCACTACCGTGCCCAGAGCCGGGCGATATTGACCAATTGCGTGCCTTCCGGCGCTTTTCGCGGTTTCGGCGTGCCGCAAACGGTGATCGCCCAGGAACAGATGCTCGACATGCTGGCCGAAAAAATCGGCCACGACGCATTGGAGTTCCGTATCCGAAATGCGCTGACCGATGAAACGCCAACCGTCACCGGCCAAGTGATGGGCGATGGTGTCGGCATCAAGGAGTGCCTGGTGGCCTTGCGCTTTGACTGGCTGCGAGCCAGGAAGGATGCCCGCATGTTCAACCGGAGTTCTGGGCATCTGCGCCGTGGCGTGGGCGTGGCCGGCATGTTTTATGGCTGCGGCAATACCTCGCTGCCCAATCCTTCGACTATCCGCCTTGGTCTCAAACCCGATGGCCGCCTGTCGTTGCATCAGGGCGCGGTCGATATCGGGCAGGGCTCCAACACGGTGATCGCGCAGATTGCGGCGGATGCCGTGGGCCTGCCACTGGCGCTCATCGATCTGGTGTCCGCCGATACCGATCTGACGCCCGATTGCGGCAAATCCTCCGCCTCGCGCCAGACCTTCGTCACCGGAAAGGCAGCTGAACGCGCCGGGCATGCGCTGCGGCGCGCCATGCTGCGCCTGGCCAATGCCGGCCCAGATGCGGCCATTGAAATTGCCCATGGCATGCTTCTGGTACAGGAACCGGCAACCATCCGCGCCGTGCAACTCGACCGCCAGCCATTGGACCAATACGGATATGTTCTGTGTGCGGAGGAAACATTCGATCCGCCGGTCAGCCCGCTCGATGCCAATGGTCAGGGCTCGCCCTATGCCGTCTATGGCTTTGGCGCGCACCTGGCGGAAGTTGAGGTTGATCTTAGGCTCGGCACGGTGAAGGTGTTGCAGATCGTCGCCGCGCATGACGTGGGCCGCGCCATCAATCCCATTCTTGTCGAAGGCCAGATCGAAGGAGGTGTGGCGCAGGGAATCGGCATGGCACTGATGGAAGAGTTCACGCCCGGCCGGGCTGAGAACCTGCACGACTATCTGATCCCCACCATCGGCGATATCCCGCCGATCCGCTCCATTCTGATCGAACGCCCCTCCAGCGTCGGCCCCTTTGGCGCCAAGGGCATTGGCGAGCAGGCACTGATTCCAACCGCACCCGCTATTCTGAATGCGATATACAACGCCACAGGCGCCCGCATCACCCGCACCCCGGCAACCCCCGACCGGGTGCGTGCCGCGATACGGGCGCTGGAGACCTGATGATGGACCAGCTAACCGACAAGATCCGCTGCGATGCCTGCCCGGTCCTCTGCTACATCCGCGATGGCCTGCGCGGCGCCTGCGATCGCTACGCCAATCACGGCGGTAAACTCGTCCGCGTCGATGCCCATGTGCTGTTGGAACGTGCGGTGGAGCAGGGTGGCAAGCTGGTGCCGTTTCTCGATCGGGCCGGGGACTGGGATGGCCGCATCGTCAACGAGGCCACGACATTCGTCACAGCAATTGGCGCCGGCACGACTTATCCGGACTATAAGCCAGCGCCTTTCATCGTGTCGTCCGATGTCGATGGCGTCGACATGGTGACCGTCGTGACCGAAGGCATCTTCAGCTATTGCGGCGTCAAGGTGAAGATCGACACCGATCGGCACCTGGGGCCGGAAACCGCTGCGGTGCGCGTCGATGGCGAACAGATCGGCCATGTGACCACTGCTGAATACGGCTCGCAGATACTGTCATTGGGCGGCGTGCGCCATTTGACGGGCGGCTCGAAGAAGGAAGGCCGCGTCACCTGCGAGGCGCTGTTGTCGCTGTGCAATGGCAAGCCGGTTGAAGCAAAGGTCGATGGTGGTGCCGCAGTGTTGATCGAGGCTGGCAAGGCGCCGATCATCAATGGCGTCCCGGAAATCC
>JANPCS010000193.1:0-3645 GCA_031431065.1 Hyphomicrobiales bacterium
GCGGAAACAGGGTTGCAGCATGCTGCAACCCTGTTGTCGAGATACAAGGAAGGGGACCCAAGCGGAGCTTGGGGGAGGTGAGGGACCCGGTCTCCACTCCAAGCAAAGCCCGGCCTTCCCATCTCCCCGCTGTCGCGGGTCCCTTCTTCTCCTGCGAGCGGGAGAAGACGTATGGGCGTACACGGCGGTCAGCAGACTCCAGCTTGATCGGGTGAAACACCAGCGTTAGCTTTCGTAAGTCAGTGCATCGAGGAAACATCATGGCGCGAGTCTACAAAGGTGGTTGTCTTTGCGGCGGCATCAGGTTCGAGGCCACGGGCCCGGCGCTGAAGCCGCATAGCTGTTCCTGCAAGATGTGTCAGCGGCACTCAGGTGCCGTCACATTGCACTGGGTCGAGTTTCCGGCGGAGCATGTGAAATGGACCGGCTCTGGCGGAACGCCCAGGACCTGGCGGTCATCGGATTATTCCAGCCGCGCCTTCTGCGGCGAATGCGGTTCAACGCTGGGCGCCATCGACGATAAGCCGGTGGTGGCGCTGGTGCTCGGCGTTTTCGACAGCAACAACCGCCATGAACTGGCACCCGCCTCGCATTCGTTCGCGGGAAAGCGGCCGGGCTGGTCCAAGGCCGAGTAAGGCTACGCCGAAAGCTTCTCCACCAGCCGCGCCAGCATCTTGCCGCATTGCGCCATTTGCACCAGGCTGACATGCTCATCTGGCTTGTGGGCGACCGCGATATTGCCGGGGCCACAAACGACGGCCGGAGTTCCCAACACCTTCTGAAACAAGCCGCCCTCCGTGCCGAAGGTGATCTTGCCGGTTGAATTGCCGCCGGTCAGGGCATGCACGAATTTCACCGCCTCGCTGTCGACGGGTGTGTTCATCGCCGGATAACTCTGCAGGTCGGCGAAGTCAAAGCGCGCAGCGGCAAAGACATTGCGATAGGTGGCCGCGACTTTTTCCGCAGCGCCCATGATGCGCGTGACGATGGCATGTTCATCGTCTTCCGGCAGGTAGCGGATTTCGAAATCGAAGGTGCAGCGGTTGGGCACGATGTTCATGACTTCGCCACCCTGCATCTTGCCGACATGCAGGGTGGTGTAGGCAACTTCATAATCACCATCGCGCATGCCGTGCTCGGCAATCTCTGTCTGAATTGCCCGGATCGCGCCGATCAGGTCCGACGCCATGTAGATGGCGTTGACACCGATGGGCGCCAAGCTCGAATGCGCTTCAAGCCCATGCGCCGTGACGCGGAAACCCAGCTTGCCCTTGTGTGCGGTGACCGCCTGCATCAGCGTCGGCTCACCGACGATGCACAGGCGGGGGCGGACGGGTGCGTCCTTCAGCAGGTCGAGCAACCGCCGGACGCCGACACAACCGATCTCCTCGTCATAGGAAAAGGCGAAGTTGATCGGTGTCTTGAGCGGTGCTTGTGCCGCGCGTTCGGCCATCGCCAGGCAGCAGGCGATGAAACCTTTCATGTCGGCGGTGCCACGGCCATAAAGATTGCCATCGCGCGCCAGCATCTTGAAGGGATCGGACGTCCACGCCTGACCTTCGACCGGCACCACGTCGGTGTGGCCGGAGAGCACAATTCCGGCGCGGTCCGGCGGGCCGATGGTGGCCCACAGATTGGACTTCCGTCCGTCCTCGTTGTGAACCAGCGTTGAGGCGATGCCGAGGCCCGTCAGAACATCCTTCACATAGGCAATGAGATCGAGATTGCTGTCCCGGCTGATGCTGGGAAAGGCAATTAGCTTTTCAAGATGTTGGAGCGCCGAAGTCATCAGGGCCACTGCGCGCCGGTGCGCGCCGTCTCGACGGCATAGACCGATGACGTGGCGCAGATGAACAGGCGCGACTTGCCGAAGCCGCCGAAGGTGAGATTGGCGACGGTTTCCGGCACCAGGATACGGCCCAACCGCTCGCCCTCCTTGGTGTAGCAATGAATGCCGTCACCGGCCGAAATCCACAGCAGGCCTTCGGTATCGACGCGCAACCCATCCGGCACCTTGGGCTCGATCACCGCGACGACGCGGCTGCTGCCGAGCTTCTTGCCATCAACAACTTTCAACGCCCTGACATGCCGGGGGCGGCTCTCGTCGATGCCGAAGTCGGCGCCGCGCGCATAGCCTGAATCGGCGATGTAGAGTTCGGATTCATCGGGCGAGAAGCACAAGCCATTGGGCCGGTCGAAGTCATCGGCGACGACGCTGAGATCGCCGCTCTCGGGATCGAGCCTGTAGACCTGGTTCTTGCCGATCTCGCTCTCTGCCTTGATGCCTTCGTGGTTGGAGATGATGCCGTAGGGCGGATCGGTGAACCAGATGGTGCCGTCGGATTTCACTACCACATCATTGGGGGAATTGAGCCGCTTGCCATTCCAGTGGGTGACCAGCACTTCGTAGCGGCCATCGAGGTAAGTGCGGCTGACGCAGCGCCCGCCATGCTCGCAGGAGATCATGTTGCCTTCCAGATCGCGGGTGTGGCCGTTGGTGCGTTGCGACGGTTGGCGGAAGGTGGAGAGGCCGTTGACCGGCGACCAGCGCATCATGCGGTTGTTGGGGATGTCGGAGAAGCGCAGTTCGTTAAGCTCCGAGAACCACACCGGGCCTTCGGCCCAGATGAAACCGGTGGCGAGTTTGGTAAGCGCTGCTCCGGCGGGGAAGAAATCGAGGAACTTCGGATTGTCGGGCGCGAGGCAGGCGGCGTGTTTCGCGGTCATGGAACTAACCTTTCACGAGTGTTGGAATGCGGGTGGCGGGTGGCGTGTTGCGGCTGCGCTGACACTTCACCAGGCCGTCGATCACCACCATGCCGATGCCAGGAAGATCGCCCAACTGAATCGAATGCAGCAGGTTTTCACCGGCCGAATGCTGCGCCTTGTCCATAAACACGAAATCCGCGGCGCGCCCCACTTCGATCAAGCCGCAATCGAGCTTGCGCATGCGCGCCGTGTTGCCGGTGGCAAGACAGATGGCGAGTTCGGCGGGCAAATCGCCGAGCGAAGACAGCATCGACACCATGCGGGCGATGCCTAAGGGCTGCACGCCCGAGCCCGCTGGCGCATCGGTGCCGAGGATGACGCGGCTCAATTCGTTCATCTCGCGCGCCAAGCGCAGCGTATAGAGCGCGGCGCGCTCATTGCCATTGTGGACAATCTCGAGGCCGCGCTTGCAGCCTTCGCAGATGCAGCGGATTTGGCTGTCAGGCAGTGCCGTGTGGCCGCCGTTGATGTGGCCGATGATATCGGTATCGGCATCGAGCACCACATCCTTGTCGATGAGGCCAGAGCCGGGGATCGAGGGTCCGCCGGTGTGGATGGTGCTCTGGATGCCGTATTTGCGCGCCCAGGCCACCATGCGCCGCGCGGTGGGGCCGTCCTTGACGCCGCCGAGGCCCACTTCGCCCAGAAGTGTGACGCCGGCATCGGCGAGATCCTTGAAATCCTGCTCCACCATCTCGGGCTCGATGCAGGGTGCACCGGCATGCACCTTGACGCCGGAGGGGCGGAAATTGGCGAACTGCCGTTGCGCTGAAATCGCCAGGGCTTTGAGGCCAACGACATCGCGCGGACGGCCGGGGGTGTGGACTTCGCCCGCCGAAATCATTGTGGTGACGCCGCCATTCAAGCTGGAATCGA
>JANPCS010000194.1:0-8430 GCA_031431065.1 Hyphomicrobiales bacterium
AACAGTTGCGCCGTGCCGCTGCTCATCATGGCGCCCCAGCTCGGCGTCGGCGGCTGGGCACCAAGGCCAAAGAAGCCCAGCGTCGACTCCAGTATGATGCCGTCGCCGACCGCCAGCATGCCGGTGACGATGACCGGCGCAACCGCATTGGGGATCAGGTGCCGAAGAAGAATGTGACTGGGCTTGGCGCCCAGGTTGATCGTCGCTTCGATGAAGGTTTCGCGCTTGAGACGCACGATCTGCGCGCGAGTCAGCCTGGTGAACTGTGCCAGGTAAGCAACCGCAATGGCGAACATCGTGCTGGTGAGCCCGGGGCCGATGATCGCCACCAGGATCAGGGCGATGAGAATGTCCGGAAATGACCAGGTCAGGTCGACGACGGTCATCACCACGCGCTCGAACAGACCGCCGAAATAACCGGCAGCGGCGCCCAGGGCCATGCCCAGAGTGACGGAAATGGCAATCGCCGTGGCGCTGACCGACAGCGACGTGCGCGCGCCATACATGACGCGCGAGAAAACATCGCGGCCGAACTCGTCGGTGCCCATCCAATGCTGCCAGGTGGGCGAGGCATTGCTATTGGCGAGATCCTGGATCGCCGCGTCGTAGGGCGTGATCCATGGCGCAAAGAGGGCGATGAACAAGATGACCGCCAGAAAACCGCCGGACACCAGCCCCAGCGGCGTATGGAACGCCCGGCCGAAACCCGATTGCGCGATCGCCGTCATTTGCTTGCCTCCCGGACGCGGGGGTCCATTGCGGCTTGCGCCACATCGCCGATCAAAGTGCCGATCATCACCGCGACGGCCAGCATCAGGAGGCAGGCCTGCACCACCGGATAGTCGCGCTGGCCAAGCGCCCGGATCAGCAAGCTGCCGAGGCCGGGACGGCCGAAGACAAATTCGACCGTGACGGCGCCGCCCAGGATCCAGCCGATGCGCAAGGCCAGAATGGTGACCACCGGCAGCAGGGCATGCGGCAGCAGATGCCGCCAGAGAATGGTTGCGCTCGAAAGTCCCTTGGCATGCAGCAGAGTTACAAAGTCATCGCGGCCCACCTCCGCCAGTGCCACCCTGGTTACCCGCGCCACCAGTGCGATACCGCCGAGGCCGATGGTTAGCACCGGCAGCACCAGCGAACCCCAGGTCTTGGCACCCGACACCGGAAACCAGCCGAGCTGGACGGAAAACAACAGGATCATCAGCAGGGCCAGCCAGAAGCTCGGAATCGTCGACCCCAGAAGGATGAGCGTTTTGACGGAATGATCGGCAAAGGCATTCTTCGACGTCGAGGACAGAATTCCGGCCAGCATCCCGGCGACTGAGGAAAACAGGAAGGCCAGCGCGCCAAGCGTCAGGCTGTAGGGCAGGTTTTGCCAGATCAGCTCGGACACCGGGCGGCGCAACACGATGGCCTGGCCGAAATCGCCCATCAGAAAGCTGCCGATCCAGATGAAATACTGTTCGATCAGCGAACGATCGAGCCCGTATTTGGCAACCAGCACGGCCCGGTCCTCGGGCGACGACCCGACGCGCATCAGATTGTCGATGGGGTCGCCCGGGATGAAGTGAACCACCAGAAAAATCACCACCGAAATGGCGAGAGACACCGGAATGAGCATCAACAAGCGCTGAAGCGTATACTTGACGATCATCCCGGCACCGTGGATTGGCGAGTTTAGTTGAGGACTTCCATGTCCATGATGGTTTGCGAACGGAAGCGCGGGCCGCGCACCTTGCCGGGAACGCTCACCGTCTTGGGATTGTAGGCGACATTGGTTGCCGGCTGATAGATCGGCACGAAGAGATACTGCGCCAGCAAGTGTTCATGATAGGCCTTGAAATTCGCAATGCGCTCGGCCGATGTCTTCGACATGGTCATCGCCGTCTTGTTGAGTTCCTCGGACCTGGGATCGTTCCACATCGAAATGTTGGGATAGCCAAGCCGCGAACCGGCAAAGAACCAGTCGAGAATATCGGCGTTGTTCCAGTCATAGCCGCGGACCGCCAGCTGATGGCTGTTCTTCTTGTACTCGTCGCGGATGGTGCTCGAATCGAACACGGTGATTTCCGCATTCATTCCGACATCCTTGAGCTGCGCCTGGATCACCTGCGTGAGGCGCTTGAACTCGGTGTCGTTCTGCGTGAACAGTTTCACGGTCAGCGGTACACCGGCCTTGACGCGGATGCCGTCGGCACCTTTCACCCAGCCGTCGCCTTCGAGCAACTCATTGGCCTTGGCGAGGTCGAACGAAATGCCAAGGCTGGCCTCAACTTGCGATTCCGGCAGCGAGCTGATCAGGAAGTTATGGGCTTCCTGGCCGACGCCGCTGTAGACGCTGTCGAGAATGGCCTTCTGGTTGACGGCCAGCGCTGTGGCGTGACGCACCGCGATGCTGTCGAACGGGGCGATCGCGGTGTTGATCGGCATGTAGTTGATGCCGGTGCCTGGCATGGTGATGATGGTCGCGGCTTTCTCGGCGTCGATGATCGACAGGAAATCCGTTGGCACACCAAGCAGAACGTCAACGCCGCCGGTCTTGAGTTCAAGGAAAGCCGTAGACTGATCCGGGATCTCGCGGAAAGTGATCTTGGCGATTTTCGCAGCACCTTGATTGACCGAAAGATCCGAGGCCCACGCGTAGTCGTCATTGCGGACGACAACCGTTTCCTGGGAGACCGTAAAACTTTCCAGCTTGAACGGGCCGGTGCCGATCGCTGTCGTGACGCCATAGTCCTTGCCCAGTTCCTTGTAGGACTTGGGGCTCGGCACGCCCATGAAAGAACTTGCCAGGTTGAACAGCATGTTCGGTTCCGGCCGCTTCATGACGAACTTCACGGTGAGGGCATCGACGGCCTCGACCTTGTCGATGGCCTCGGTCATGAAGGCGTTTTCGGTGCCGGCGAAGTTCGGAATCCACGCTGCGACGGCAGCCGCGTCAAAGGCCTCGCCATTGTGGAACTTGACGCCTTCGCGCAGCTTGAAGACCCACATCATGCCATCCGGGCTCTCCTCCCAGGATGTCGCAAGATGCGGATGAAACGACTGGTCGGCATCCTGCTCGACCAGGCGGTCGTAGATCAGCGAGGTGGCCGAGTTCAGATTGCTGGATGTCACGGGATTATACGAGGTTGCTCCAAGCTCGCCCGAAGGCAACGCGAAGGTGACCTCCTGGGCCGAGGCTGCCGTCATGCCGGTGTTGAGACCGAGGGTGGAGAGCGCAAGCGTGCAAAGCAACAGTGTTCTTCGTGAAGTGTTCGTCATCGATATTTCCTTCCTTGGTATCGGTTTTGTGCAAATCGCTATAACTTGCCGTTCTCTATTCCGCAGCGATGCCGGCATGGCCGATGAATTCGCTGTAGAGCTTTGAAACAGCTTCGACACGCGGCTCTGCAGCCGGTCCGATTTCGTTGAAGACGGCGTTGATCATGAGATTGACGAGACTGGCCATCGATGCCGTCGACTCGAAGAAGAGATTGGCGTCGGTCCGCACGGCGAAGACTTCCGCGGCGTAGTCGCGGCCCCAATCGCAATAGGTGTCGGTGATCAATGTAACGGGAATGCCGGTGTCCCGGGCTTTCTCGGCGAGGTGAAGGGCCAGGCGCGAGTAGCGCCGCGCTTCGAAAATGATCAACGCGGCGTTCTTCGTTTCGGTGAGCAGCAACTCGGAAAAATTTCCGCCCGCCAAGTCGAGACTCTGGACGCCGTCGCGGACATACTGCAACTGATGCCCGAAGTAGGATGCGAGGCCGCGTTCGGTTTGAAATCCGGCGACGAACACCCGCTTTGCCCTGGCCAGCCGCTTGATGCACTTGGCCCATTCCGGCGTGCCGGGAAATTCATAGATCTTGACGAGCGAGGCAATTTCCAGTTCCAGGCTCCGCGCCAAAGAGTCCTGACTTTCCTTGCTGCGTTTTCTAAACTCCTGCAACCGGTCACCAATGAGCCACGGGCGCGGACCAATGTCGTCGCGCAGCTCGGCGATCAAATCCTTGTAACGCTCGTAACCCAGCGAGCGGCAAAACCTGCCAACCGTCAGCTCGCTCACCCCCACCTTGTCCGCGACATCCGCGGCAGTCTGGAAGGGCAGGTCGGTCAGTCCATTCAGCATGTAGTTGGCCAAGGCTTTTTCAGCCTTCGTCGCCTTCACGAGACAGTCTTGCAGACGTTTCCGGACCGATCCCTGCACTGCCATCCCCGCTGTTGTTTTTACTTTTTTGACATTAATAACACTTTAGTCAGTTTTCTGACATTGTAAAGCTGCAATTGCGCGTGAGAGTGTTCGACGTTCCGGTGACCGCTGTGAATGTTGACATGCTGTGTATTGGCGAGTAACTCGCACCCACCAAAAATCAGCTGAGGGCGGACCCATGCTTCCCGTTGGCGTCACGATCGATCCGGCCAGTGGCGCGATTGCGCCAGCCACCGGGAGCTTTGTTAAGCGTCTGAGCGATCTGCGCGGCATCTACCGCGATCAGATTGCTCTTGATGCGATGCTGGCCGCGCATGGCGATATCGCCGCTTACGAAGTGGCCGAGTTCCGCGAACCGGGTTCCGATCTTATCTTCGGGACAACCACGATGTATCCGGGCCAGATCGGCGAAGAGTTCTTCATGACGCGCGGCCACTTTCATGAACGCCGCGATCGCGGCGAAGTCTATTATACGCAATCCGGCGTTGGCCTGCTGCTGCTTGAATCGCGGGCTGGTGAAACCCGGACTGTCGCGATGAAGCCCGGCGTCTGCGCCTTCATTCCGCCGGACTGGGCGCATCGCAGTGTCAACACCGGCGATGTACCGTTGGTTTTCGTCTGGGTCTGCAATCCCGATGCCGGACATGACTATGCCGAGATCCTGAAGCGCGGCATGCGCAGCCTCGTCGTCAAGCGCGGCAATGACGTGGCACTCGCCCCCAACCCCAGCTTCGCCGCTTGAGATCTCGGTCTTCAAACCGAATTTTCACATCCCGTCCGCAACAGATGTGCAATGTCTTCAGGTTTGGGAAGGCTCTCCATCGCGCCCTTGCGTGTCGCCGCCAAGGCACCCGCAGCACAAGCCTGGCGCAGGATGGATGCCATCCGGTCTTCTGCCGCAAAATCCAGTCCGATATCGAGAAGACCTGACAACAGCGAAGCCATGAACGCGTCGCCTGCCGCCGTCGTATCAACCGCCTCCACGTGGAAACCGCCGCAGCTGTAAGTCTGGTCTTGCGTCAACATCAGAGCACCTGCCGCGCCGCGCGTTACCGCCATAAGTTTCAAATTGTCATGCCATAGCGAACGCGCCGCCACCTCGATCGTCTGGCCCGGCGCAAGTGCAAGGAGCTCTTCCTCACTCAACTTGACGATTGCCGCCTCAGCCACGAGATACCGCCCGGCCAGAAGCATCGCCTCGCGGCCGGCCCACAACGGCGGGCGGAAATTGGGATCAACCGAGATCAGGCGGCCACGTGCGCGAGCCAGGTCAATAGCCTTCTTTTGCGCCGCCAGCGACTGCGGTCCCGCCATGAGAAGACCTCCCAGATGGAGGATGGAACTCCCGTCAACGAATGCCGGCAGGATATCTTCAGCCGAGATCAACAGGTCCGCCGGTTTGTCGCCATAGAAAATGAAATCGCGTTCACCCGCGCAGTCCAGCGTGACGACCGATAGCCTGGTCCTCGCTTCGCCCGTGAAAGACACGCCTGCCGTGTCAACGCCTTGACGGCGAAGCGTTTCGGCAATCATCTGTCCAAAGGCCTCATCGCCAAGCTTGGCGATCATGAGAGACTTCCTGCCGAGCCGCGCCAAGCCAACCGCGACATTGCCGGGAGCACCACCGGGATGGGGCGCATAAAGCCTCTTGCCATCGGACACCGAATGCGGCGCCAGATCGATGACCAGATCTCCCAGGCAGGTAACGTCCCACACCATTGGAATTCTCCCGTTGGCTGGCGAGACTACCAGATTCATCTGCAGCCACCAGCCGGGCAAAACAACGATGACGGATGTCAGGTCCGTCAAACTTCGGTTCTGCACGGCGCAGAGATATCACCATGCGCCATACTGCACGAAGAAGCTCACGTTCCGCTTAAGGAAGACGGTTGCCGTTGGGCTGACGGAAAGCATTGCGGTTTCAACAAGACCGCAACCTGCCGTTAAGCTTGCCCCGCTTGCCGCGGGAGCTGGACCGGGTGTTGCGCCAACCCTTGTCAAGATCACCACTTGTCAACTAACAACGGAACCCGCTGAACTCGTTTCGCACAGGACCGGACCATGCCTCTACCCCTCACGCCACTGGTTGAATCTCTCCCCTCTTCGGTACCCTTCGTCGGGCCCGAAGCGCTGGAGCGGCGCACCGGAACGATGTTCCGTGCACGGATCGGCGCCAATGAGAGCGTCTTCGGACCCTCGCCAAAGGTGATCGCCGCAATCGGCAAGGCGGCGGGCGATGTCTGGCAATACTGCGATCCGGAACACCATGATCTCAAACGCGCCTTGGCGGTTCATCTTGGCGTCAAGCCAGAGAATGTCATGGTCGGCGAAGGCATCGATGGCCTGTTCGGTTATGCGGTGCGGCTGTTCGTCGAACCCGGTGTAACGGTGGCAACCTCGCTCGGCGCCTATCCGACGTTCAACTTTCATGTCAAGGGATTTGGCGGCAGGCTGGTGACAGCGCCCTATGTGAATGATCGCGAAGACCCCGCCTCGCTGCTTGACCTCGCACGGCGCGAACACGCCCGGTTAATCTTTTTTGCCAACCCCGACAATCCCATGGGCAGCCACTGGCCAGCCGATGCGCTGAGTGATTTCATCGCCAATCTCCCCGTGGGCAGTCTGCTGATGCTCGATGAAGCCTATGGCGAGTTCGCGGCACCCGGCACCTTGCCGCCGCTCGATGTGTCGAACCCACGCGTGTTGCGCTTCCGAACTTTCTCCAAGGCCTATGGTATGGCCGGCCTGCGGCTGGGCTATGCTATCGGTCATTCTGATCTCATCGCTGCCTTCGACAAGATCCGCAACCACTTTGGTGTTACGCGTATTGGCCAGGCCGCCGGCCTCGCTGCTCTTGCCGATCGGGATCATCTGCATGAAGTGGTGCGCAAAGTCGTAGCCGCGCGTGACACCATCGCCGCAATCGCGCGCGCCAACGGGCTTGAACCTCTACCTTCGGCCACCAATTTCGTCACCATCGATTGCGGCCGCGACGGCGCCTATGCCAAGCGCATTCTCGATACACTCGTGGCGCGCGGCGTCTTCGTCCGCATGCCCGGCGTCGCCCCCTTGAACCGCTGCATCCGCGTGACGGCGGGAACGGAAGAAGACCTGAAGATTCTAGCTGAGGAACTGCCACGATCGCTGAGGTTGGCCGGAGAAAAAGGACTATAATCATAACAAGAGCAGATTGTTAATTTGCAAGGATGCCCTCATCCGGCCTGTCGGCCACCTTCTCCCATCCTGCGGACGGGAGAAGGCACACGCGGTAAGAACTCCCTCCACAGCGAGTACTGCACTTGCGGCTTCGGTGTCTTCGCCCGTGGCGAAGCCTTGGGAGAAGGTGGCCGAAGGCCGGATGAGGGCAACTCTCGCCGCGTATTCGCTACTAACTTACTTTGTCAATTTTCCGGCAATCGTCGCAACATGCTTGCCCTGGAACCTGGCGCCATCGAGTTCGTGCTTGGCCGGCTGGCGGCTGCCGTCGCCGGCGGTGACGGTCGAGGCGCCGTAGGGCGAGCCGCCGCGGATTTCATCGACTCCCATCTGGCCCTGATAGGCATAGGGCAGGCCGACGATGATCAATCCATGATGCAACATGACCGTGTGCATCCCCAGGATGGTCGATTCCTGACCGCCGTGCTGGGTCGCCGAGGATGTCATGGCCGAACCCACCTTGCCGACCAAGGCACCCTTCATCCACAAGCCGCCGGTCTGGTCGAGGAAATTCTTGAGCTGCGCCGTCATCATGCCATAGCGCGTGCCTGACGCCAGAATGATGGCATCGTAGTTGGCGAGTTCTTCCGGTATGGCGATCGGCGCCTTCTGGTCGAGCTTGTAATGCATGGACTTGGCCACATCGTCCGGCACCAGTTCCGGAACGCGCTTCACATCGACCGTGGCACCGGTTTCCTTGGCGCCTTCGGCGGCGGCATAGGCCATCTGTTCCATGTGGCCCCAGGCCGAGTAATAGAGAACGAGAACTTTCGTCATGTGCTTTTCCTTCACGCTTTGCTGTTGATGAGGTCGTTGAGATCGAGCCGCCGGGTAAACATCGCGATCTTGCCATCGGCATCGCGCGGCCAATCGGCTTCCGGCCTGTCCCAGTACAATTCGACGCCGTTGCCGTCAGGATCGCGCAGGTAGAGCGCTTCCGATACGCCGTGATCGGACGCACCGTCCAGTTCGATGCCGTGGGCAGACAGCCGCTTCAGCGCGTCGGCCAGATCGGCGCGCTC
>JANPCS010000195.1:0-21426 GCA_031431065.1 Hyphomicrobiales bacterium
GACGGAGACTGCATCGTCCTGGCCTGCATCGGCGAACGACAGTCCGGCATCCAGCACAATCCGTCCGCCCTGCCTCCGGCCATCCAATAAATTTGCCTCGCCGATGAACTTCGAGACGAACCGCGAGCTCGGATAGGCATAAACCTCTTCGGCTGTCCCAACTTGTTCCAGCTGTCCATCGCGCATCACCGCAATCCGGCTGGCCAGGGCAAGCGCCTCGCCCTGGTCATGGGTCACGAAAACAAAGGTACCGCCAATCTCCTGATGAATGCGGCGCAATTCATCCTGCATCGCATGGCGGAGCTTGAGATCGAGCGCCGCGAGCGGCTCGTCGAGCAGCAAGACCTTGGGCCGCATCACCAGAGCGCGGGCCAGCGCCACGCGTTGCTGCTGGCCTCCCGACAGCTGCTCTGTCGTGCGATCCGCAAGATCGGTGAGCTGCACGAGTTTCAGGACTTCGTTGACGCGATCCCCAATCTCGGAGGCGGGGCGCTTCTGCAGCCGCAAGCCATAACCGATGTTCTGCGCCACATTCATGTGCGGGAACAGGCCATAACCCTGAAACACCATGTTGGTCGGACGCTTCTCGGGCCCGAGCATGGTTACGTCGGTGCCCTCGATCTCGATCGTTCCGCTGCTGGGCTGGATGAAGCCGCCGATCATTCTCAACAGCGTGGTCTTGCCGCACCCCGATGGGCCCAGCATGGCGACGAAATCCCCAGGATAAATATCAAGACTAAGCGGCGCGACGGCGGTCACCGGGCCATAGAATTTCGACACGCCGGCGAGGCGAAGCAAAGGGCGTGCCTGATCTGGATTCGAAATCGGCCCGGTGCGGCTTACCAGCGGCTTGGTCGCATCATGCATCATAATTGTCGTCTTTTCGGCCAGGCGCGAAAAGGAACGTTCGGACGGCGATCCCCTCATCGCCCGCAAACGTTGCATTGGTCGGATCGTATGTCAATAATAAGTACAACTACACAGGGCTGTCCGGACGGCAATCAATGCCGCGCGGATTTCCTGTCTCGCGCATGACAACGGAGTTGGCAATGACAAGATATCCGGTCTGGAACCTGGACGTCCGCTGCGCGGTCGATGCGCAAGACAAGATTGGCGAGGGCGCTTTCTGGTGCCCCGAAGAACAGGCGGTCTATTGGCTCGACGTGCCGTCACCCTCGGTCCTGCACCGTTTCAATCCCGCTTCCGGGCGCCATGACGTCTGGCCGATGCCGGAGATGATCACCGCCCTGGCAAAACGCGCCGATGGCTCGTTGCTGATCGCATCGCATCACGGCCTCAACTTCTTCGATCCGGCGACCGGTAAGCTCACGCGAAAAATATCGCCGGAAGCCGGTGCTGCCAGCAACCGCAGCAATGACGGCGCGCCAGATGCCCGTGGCCGGTTCTGGATGGGAACCATGATGAACAATCTGGGGCCTCATGGCGAGGACCTGCCGATCACCCAGTCGAGTGGCGCTTTGTGGTGCGTGGAACCGGACCTGTCGTTTCGAAAGGTCATCGCGGACATCACCATCACCAATGGCGTGGTCTGGAGTCCGGATTCACGGACGCTCTATGTGGCCGACTCGGCGCCGCAACTTATCCATGCCCATGACTTCGATCTCGCCAGCGGCAGCGTCTCCAACCGCAGGGTGTTCAGCGCCATGAAGGATCTGGGCCATCCCGATGGTGCGGCGGTCGATAGCGAGGGCTACTTGTGGAGCTGCCGCTGGGAGGGTCAATGCGTGGCGAGGTTTGCGCCTGATGGCAGCCTGGACCGGATCGTCCCAATTCCGGCCTGGCGCGTTACCTCGCTGGCATTCGGCGGCACGGATCTGAAGACAGTCTATGTCACCAGCGCCCGCCATGGGCACACGCCGGAGGAAGACCGCCGCTTCCCGCAGCAAGGTGACCTGTTTGCTTTCGAAGCGCCGGTTGCCGGCCTGCCGCGCCCGCAATTCGCGGGCTGACCGGCTACCGCCGCTTTCGAACCGTATTTGGTTCGATGGTTTTGCCCATGCGTGAAATGAGAGCGAGCGATGCCGCGTTGATGTGGGAGAGCATCTCAGCCTCGTCGATTGCCACGAAGCGGCCATCCTCCAGCACGATCTTGCCGTTGACGATCACCGTATGCACTGACTTCGAGCGCGACGAATAGAACAGATTGCGGATCATGTTGGTGGTGGGGATCATTTCCGGACGGTTCAATGTGTGAATGACGATGTCGGCGCGTTTGCCGGATTCGATCGAGCCGATCCGGTGATCCATGCAACAGGCCTTCGCGCCGCCGCGCGTCGCCATGTAGAGTCCGTCCTCGGCGATGAGATAGCCGCGGTCGCCATGCACGTCGCGGGCCGACAAGACGGCAAGGCTGGCCTGGCGCCACAGATCGAAATCATTCGACCAGTTCGCCGAGTCGGAACCAAGCGCAATGTTGGCGCCGCGCCGGAACAATTCGGCATGGCGGCCATGCAGGCTGCTGCCGTGTCCCCACATCATCGAGGCGGCCGGCGCCCAGGCGATGCTAGGGCCATGCTCCAGGATCGCGTCGCATTCGGCGTCGGTCAAGTGGTTGGCATGGCCGAAGACGATGTTGCGGCCGAGAAAGCCAATCCCGGCCAGATGCACCAGCGGATCCTTGCCGCCAAAGCGCCGCCGGTCGGCTTCGGTGTCGGCGGGGCTGTAGGACTGATGGAGATTGAGCACGACGCCGGCCGCATCGGCGCGCCGCTTGGCCTCCATCATCAATTCCTCGCTCGCCGTTCCGAGCCCCAGTATGGCGATATGGGCAGTCACCAAGGCATCGGGATCGCCGTTGCGATGCAGCTCGCGGCCCATGCTGGCCAGTGCCTCGCTGCGCGTTTGCGGCGCGCGTGCGAGAGTTGGCCGCGCATGGGCAGCGGCATTGCAACCCGCGCAGCCAGACTCGAGCATGCCTTGCGCAAAGCCCTGCGGCTGATCCCAGATGAACGCATCGCCGATCACCGCGCGAATGCCGACGCGCTCGGCGCCGCGCGCCGCCATGGAAGGCTCGAGCATCGTTCCGGCTTCGAGAAAACACGTCGTGCCGTTGCGGATCATTTCCATGGAAGCAAGAACGACCGCCAGATATTCTTCCTCATCATTGACGGTATTGTAGAAGGCGCTCTCGAACGTATCGAAGGCCTGGGCTTCCGGCAGCTGATCGGGAAGCGCACTGCGAAAGGTCTGGAACGACGCATGCAAGTGGCACTCGATAAATCCCGGATGAACGGGAGCCCCTTTCGCGTCGATCATTCTTTCAGCGCGGTAACTTGCAACAATTTCCCGGCTGTCGCCCACCGCCACAATGCGATTGCCATCGATGGCGATTGCCCCACCTTCGATGATGCGGCTGTCATCGTCCATGGTGAAGACGTAACCGTTGTGGACGATCAGTTCAACGCGCTGAGGAATGTCAGCCTGATGATTCACCCTGTCACCCATGTGGCGTCACTTCACCAGTTGCCAATATGCACACCGGTTTCGATGTCCACTAGGATGACCGGCGCTCCATGCGCGACACCTTGCGGCCGGCGATAAGGCGGCTTGAAGGCGCAGTGCAGCGGTGTGAGCCGAATGTCTCCGATCTTCATGCCGGACCTCCTATGTGCCGATCCCGGCAACCTTGCCGCTATAGGTGGGGAACTCACCGAGCTTCCTGTAAGCTTCATGGTAGCGCATCAACTTATCCTCATCGACATCGACGCCGAGGCCGGGCTTGTCGATCCGCCCCCATGACGGTCCATCGGCGATCGGAATGCGCTCGGTCAGGATGTCATCCTCCATGATCTGTGCCGTCTGCTGACTGCCAAGTGCGGCATTGGGTGCGGCAAGCATGACATGGTGGCCCGCCGCGGCGGTAAGGCCCAGTTCGCCATGCGTGTGTTTCAAGACTTGCCATCCCTCCAGATGACTCATGTGGTTCAGCGTATGCCAGCGTCCAAGCGAACCGACCCAGTATTGGCTGTAGCAGAGATAGTCGCCGCAGCGGCTCTTGATCAAGCGATAGGCATCGGCCTCGCGCCACAGTCCTTCGTTCACGCAGAAAGGCGTACTCACGCGCTTTCGCAGGTCGAGCATGTTCTCGACCGGGTCGATGCGCAGCGGTGCCTCGACGAAATCCAAGTCGAAGCGCTCATGCCAGCGGGTCAGCAGTCTCACGGCCTGCGGCATGTTCCAGGCCTGGTTGACATCGATGCGGATTTTTCCTTCAGCGCCGATTGCCGCGCGCAGCGCCTCGAGCATCGCCTCCTCCTTGCGTTCGTCGACGCCTGCCTTGATGTAGTAGGCGCGATAGCCGCGCTTGACGCCGTCCCTGCCCTGCCGCGCGATATCTTCGGGCGTGCCCCACTCCATATAGTAGTAATAGTCCACCGCCTCGCGCATGGCGCCGCCGAGCATGCGGTAGATCGGCTGGCCGGCCTCCTTGCCGCACAGGTCCCACAGCGCGGTATCGATTCCGGCGAAGGCAAAATTACCGGTCATCGGCTGAAATGCCCACACCGCATAGATCGCCAGGTCGCGGTGTATCGCCTCCTTGTCCCAGGGATTGCGCCCGATCACCAGTGGCGCCATGTTGCGGACGGCACTCTCGATGCCCGCCGTGTCGGCGGCTCTGGTGCATTCGCCCCAGCCGACAAGGCCGTTGTCGGCGGTGATCTTCACCACGACATCGGCGATGCCGCCGCGATTGATGAGCGAACTCGATTCGACGCGCTTATAGGGAACGCGAACCGGGATGGCTTCTAGTTTGACGACTTTCATCGGCCAGGCCTCTCTAGCTGGAAATGTTGAGCCGCCGCTCGAGATGGCGCACGGCGAGCGACAGCGGATAGCTCATGACAAAATAAATTCCGGCAACCAGCACAAACACCGCCATCGGCTGATAGTCGGCAAACGCAATGCTCTTGGCGCCATTCATGATTTCATTGACGCCGATCAGGGTGCAGAGCGACGTATCCTTGAGCAATCCGATGGCATAATTGGCAATGGGCGGCAGCACGACGCGGGTGGCCTGCGGCAGGATGATGTAGGTCATCGCCTTGGCCGGGGTCATGCCAAGCGAAATCGCCGCTTCGCGCTGGCCCTTGTGCAGCGCCTCGATGCCGGAGCGGAAGACTTCCGCCAGAATGGCCCCACCGTGCAGGCCAAGCCCCAGGACGGCACCGGTGAAATCGCTGAACCATTGCCAGTTGAGGTTTGGAAAGAGTTGTGGCGGCACAAAATACACGATGTAAAGCAGCACGACGATCGGCAGGCCGCGGGCGATTTCGATGTAGCCTATGGCAAAGCCGCGCAAGAACCGATTACGCGCCGTGCGGCAGAGGGCGAAAACCAACCCGAATACTATGGCCAGAAGAAATGAAACCAGGGCGATCTTCAGTGTGGTCAGCGAATAATAGAGAAGTTCGGGCAGCCAGCGGTGAATGTTCTCGGCGTAGATTTCCGGGAGCTGCAGCATGGCGCGCGCCCTACTGCCAGGCCTGGCGCTGGCGCTCGAGACGCGCCGCGAGCCTGGCCATCGGAATGGTGACACAGAGATACATCGCCCCCGCCATGAGATAGATGGGCGCGCTGGTCAGCGTTTCGGTGACCAACTGGCGGGCCAGCGCCATCACTTCGAGCACGCCCACCGCGAAGACGATCGACGTGTCCTTCAGCAGCACGATGGCGAAGTTGGTCATCGGCGGCAGCATGGTTCGAACCGCCTGTGGCAGCACGACATATTGCATGGCGCTGACCGGCGTCAGCCCAAGCGACAGGGCCGCTTCCATCTGTCCGCGGTGAATCGATTCAATGCCGGCCCGGTAGATTTCCGAGAGATAGGCAGCGCCATTCAGTCCGAGCCCGAGGATCGCCGCCTGGAAAGGTGATGGCTGATGGCCAATGTCGGGAAAACCAAAATAAATAACGAACAGTTGAACGAGCGCGGGTGTTCCGCGAAAGAACTCCACATAGGCCGTGGCCGGCCAGCGGAGCAGACGCCACTTCGATATGCGCATGAACGCGATGATCAGCCCGAAGACCAGCGCGAACAACAGCGCACCCACTGCAACGATGAGCGTGGCCGGCCAGCCGCTCAGCAGCGTTGTGAAAAAATACCAGCCTTTCGCCTCGAGAATGCTGAAAAAATCCATGCTGCGCCCGTCACCGCTCCTGGATATGCTTGAGGAAGTCGCGGGTCCGTTGCTGCTGGGGATCGAACAGCACGTCGCGCGGCGGGCCCTGCTCGACGATGCGGCCGAAGTCCATGAAAATCACCCGGTCGGAAACTTCGCCGGCGAACTGTATCTCGTGGGTCACGATAACCATCGTGCTGCCTTCTTCGGCCAGCTGCCGCATCACCCGCAGCACTTCGCCGATCAGTTCCGGATCGAGTGCCGAGGTGGCTTCATCGAACAGCATCAGTTTGGGCTGCATGGCGAGAACCCGGGCGATTGCGACACGCTGCTGCTGGCCGCCCGACAGACGCTCAGGGTACTCGTTTATCTTGTGCCCAAGGCCGACCTTCTGCAGCATGCCGCGGCCGCGGGATTCGGCTTCCTCGCGCGACAGGCCGAGCACGCGGCGCGGCGCCACCGTCACATTGCCGAGCGCGGTCAAGTGCGGAAACAGATTGAAGCGCTGAAAGACAAAGCCGATCTCCTGGCGTTCCCTCGCCAGTTCCCGGTCGCTCAGATGCGCATAGCCATCGGCGGTTTTCTTCTCGCCGATCAGAGTCCCGTCGATATAGATGTGCCCCTCCGTCGGCTTCTCGAGATAGTTGATGCAGCGGAGCAGGGTTGTCTTGCCCGACCCGCTGGGCCCGATGATCGAGACCTTCTCGCCGCGCTTCACGTCGAGATCGACACCGCGGAGGACTTCGATCTCGCCAAAACTCTTGTGCAGGTTATCGATTCTCAAAAGTGGTTGTTCGCCGGTCGCCCCTTTGCCCGTCATGCTCATTCCCAATTCAATTCGCGCCACGGCCTGTTACCGTCAGCGCAACGCATTGCCCGTGCGCGTAGCAAGCCGGCAGGCGGGATGTTCTCCCGCCTGCCACCATCCATCGGGGTTCAGAAGCAATGATCGGCGGAGGGAGCCTGATAACCCTCTTCACGGTCGACGCCGATGCGCGGGTTCTTCTCGGGCGGAACGAACCACGCCTTGTCGCCCAGCCCATACTTCGCCATGGCCTTGACATTGAGGCAGTCCTTCCATGCCTGTTTGATGGCGGCGTTCATCGCCTCGGCGAGTTCGGGCTCGTTCTTGTTGATACCAAAGATCACGTTGTACTTGGTCGACATCACCGGATATTTTTCCATTTCCGGCGTCAGCGGCAATTGCTTCAACTTCCATTCCGGATGCTGGAAGATGGCATACTGCACGAGCGGCGGATCGAGGATCGCCATGTCGATGCGGCCGGCCAGCAGGTCCTGCATCACGCCGTCGGACGTATCATAGAGTTTCACTTCGCCGATGCCTTCAACGCCCTTCAATTCGGGAACGAGCGTGAAGCCGGTGACGGTGCCGACTTTGCGGCCCTTCATGTCGGCAAAGGACGTGAAGTTGTTTTCTTCCTTCTGGGCGAGCAGCGTGCCAAAATAATAGATGGGTTCGCTGAGGATCATGATCTTGGTGCGCGCTTCGAGCCAACCCATGGCGCCATGCATGACGTCGATCTTGCCCTGCTTGGTGGCCTCGATGAGAGCGGCCCAGTCCATCTGCACGACACTGGGTTCAAGCCCGACTTGCTTGGCGACGAAAACCATGACTTCGCCGTCGGTGCCGCCGAGCTGGCCATCTTTCAGTTGGGTCATCGGCATGTCGCCATTGATGCCGATGGTAAGCTTGCCGGCCTCGAGTGTCTTCACCTCTGCCTGGGCAATGCCGCCAGCCGTTGTAAATATGACGGCGGACGATATCAACGCCGCGGCCCATCTGGCGAGCCGGCGGATAGAAGTCGACGATTCTGATGTCGTTGTCATGGGTGGTCCATCCCTTCAAACTGCGGTTGACGTCCCTTCCTATTGGCCCGGAGCGTGGCGCGTTTCTTGAAGGCGTTTGCCGCTCCAGGAAATATCAGCCTATCATCCGATGTTTGAAAGGTTCAAGGGGAGATCGGTGCCCGCAGCAGAAGAATCCTCGTGGTTTCTTTGAAGTTCAGGGAAGAAGGCCGCGGTCGGTGGACTCGATCCAGCTATGGAGGTCGGCATAGGGCATATTGACCAGCCGATGCGAATAGAGTTCGGCCTTCTTGGGATCGCGCCCGGCGATGGCCTCCGTCACCTTACGGTGCAGCGGCAAGCCTTTTTCGAAGGATCCCGCCGGACCGGTGGTGATCGTCACCTGGCCGCGCGTGAGCGGCATGACCAGCGAGCCCAGTTGCTGCAATACCGCGTTGTGCGAGGCATCGTAAATGCTGCGGTCCAGGCGCAGAATTTCAAGAAGCCGCACACCGAGTGACCCTCTGCGAGAGCGCCATGCCGGACGGTTGTAAGCAAGAGACCAGCGGAATCGCCGCAGTTCGAATATCTACCGGGACGAAATTGTTCGTCCGGATCCCGGATCGACGAAAATGGCCCGGCTCATGTCGAAATCGATAGCGATCCGGCTGCCCGGGACGCAGTCGCTCCCGACCTCGAGATCGGCGATGAGGGTGTGAGGCCCCAGGTTGAAGGTGACCAGGGCACGCGTTCCCGTCACCTGAACCAAGTCCGCAACGATCGTGACGGACCGGTCCGGCGAGCTGTCGGACTTACGGGCGCGAACGATGTGTTGCGGCCGGATCCCCACCAGCACCGCAGCACCGGCCCGGCCGGCTGGCGCCTGGCTCAAGTCGAAGGAAACTACTTCGCTCAACCGCACCGATCTTCCCGATACCTCGGCTGGTACAAAGTTCATGCGCGGGCTGCCGAGGAACTCGGCGACAAAGCGCGTCGTGGGGCGTTCGAAGAGATCGAGCGGCGTGCCCTGCTGTTCGATCTCGCCGTCGCGCAGCAGCACGATGCGGTCGGCAAGCGTCATCGCCTCGATCTGGTCGTGGGTGACATAGATCATCGTGCGCTTCAGTTCCTTGTGCAGGCGCTTGATCTCGATACGCATGTCGTCGCGCAATTGCGCATCGAGGTTGGACAGCGGCTCGTCGAAGAGAAAGAGCCTGGCATCGCGCACGATGGCGCGGCCGATGGCGACACGCTGGCGCTGACCGCCGGAAAGTTCGCGCGGACGGCGCTGCAGCAGGGCGCCGATGCCGAGCATGGCGGCGGTTTCCTTCACGCGCTTGTCGATGACCGCCGCGGCCGTCTTGCGGGCCCGAAGTCCGAAAGCAATGTTCTCGTAGACGCTCATATAGGGATAGAGCGCGTAGCTCTGGAACACCATGGCGACATCGCGGTCACGCGGGCGGTTCCACGTCACATCCTTGTTGCCGATTTCGATGGTGCCGCCGTCGACCTCTTCAAGCCCGGCGATACACCGCAGCAACGTCGACTTGCCACAGCCCGAAGGGCCGACAAGAACCGTGAACTCGCCGGATGGCACTTCGAGATCGACACCGCGCACGGCATGAACGGCACCATAGTGCTTGTGGACGCCGGTGACCTTGAGATCCGACATCGCTTATCCCTTCACCGCGCCAAGCGAAATGCCGCGCACCAGATAACGTTGCAACAGGCTGACGGCGATGAAGACGGGAAGCGTTCCCAACACCGACATCGCCGCGATCTTCGCCCAGAAGGTGGATTGCGATCCGAAATACTGACTGATCTGCACGGTGAAGGTGATGACCTCGGTGCGCGTCAGGATGAGGGCGAACAAGAATTCGTTCCAGGAGAACACGAAGGCAAAGATGGCGGTGGCAATGAGGCCGTTGCGGGCCATCGGCACGGTGACCTTCCACAACACCGCGAGGTGCGAATAGCCATCGATCAGGGCGGCTTCCTCAAGCTCGACGGGAACATCCTGCAGATAGCCGCGCATCATCCAGACCACGTAGGGCAAGGCAAATGCCGTGTAGAGCAGGATCAGGCCGGGGAAACTGTCGGACAGTCCGAACAGCGCATAAGCAAGAAAGATCGGGAAGACCACGGCGATGGGCGGCAACATGCGCTGCGATAGAATCCAGATGGCGAGATTGTCGCCGCCGGTCTTGAAGCGCACGATGGCATAGGCGCAGAGCGTGCCGAGCACCATGGCGATGAGCGTCGAGACGCCGGCGATCACCAGGCTGTTCCACAGCGACCAGACATCGCCATCGGAAAACAGCGCGCCGTAATTTCCGAACTGCGGATTGGATGGAAACCACACCGGTGGCGATTTGAAGATTTCCTCCGGCAGTTTCAACGAAACCATGGCCATCCAGTAGATCGGGAAGAGCATCACGATGAGCACGAGGATGGAGATGCCGTACCAGGCCACGTCGCCCCAGATCGATTTTCGTCTCATCTGGCGATCTCCATGCGCTTCAAGGCCCAGGTGACGGCGATCGACAGCAGAATCAGCAGCACCACGACAAGGGCGGCGGTATAGCTGGTTTCGAAACTCTGGAAGCCGCGCACGAACATGAAGATGGAAAGCGTCTCGGTCTTGGTGCCGGGCCCGCCGCGCGTCAACTGCCACACCGCGTCGAAGATGCGGAACAGATCGAGCGCCCGGATCAGAATCGCAATGCCGAGCACCGGTGCGATTGCCGGCAGCACGATGCGGAAGAAAATCCGCGTACGGCCGGCACCATCGATCTCGGCGGCTTCGAGCTGCTCACGCTCGACGTTGGCCAGTGCTGCCAGCAAGATGATGAACATGAACGGCGTCCACTGCCACACCTCGGCAATGAGGATAGCCCAGAATGCAAGATGCGGCTTCACCGTCCACAGAAGAACGACCGGATGTCCGGCGATCCAGCCGATGATCTGGTTGAAGGGTCCGAACTTGTGGTCGAACATCAGCCGCCACATCGAACCCGCCACCATGGGCGAGACCACGGCGGGCAGCACCAGCAAGGCCACGAACAAGCGCTTGAAGCGCCGGTCGGCGTGGAAGTGCAAGGCGAGCAGCATGCCGAAGACCAGTTCCAGCGGCAGGGCGGCGGCGAGGATCAGCAGGGTGCGGCCAAGCGCTGCCCAGACGCGCACGTCGGTGACCAGCTTCTGGTAGTTGGCGAGCCCCACCCACCCGCCATCCGGGTTCGAGCCGGTGATGTTCTGGAAACTCACCACCACCGACCAGAGAAACGGAAACAGTCCGACGAGCAACATCACGAATACGGCCGGGCCCACGAACAGCAGGCCCGTGCCGCGCCGGCTGGCCCAGAAGGGACGGCCGGCGCTCAGGGTTGTGTTAACGGCCGCGTTCACTCGCGATAGGCCGAGGGCTTGGCGGCCCAGACCTTGTAGACCTCGCGCTGCTTGTCGGCGCCGATGGACTCGGTGATCTGGTCCCATTCGGCCGCCATGCCGTCGAGCGCCGTCTTGATGTCCTCGCCGCCCAAGGCCGCGTTGACAGCGCGCGACGTGGCATCCTGATACTTGAAGGTTTCGATGAAGGAGAAGTCGGCATAACCAGCCGCCGCCCCTTCCTGCAGAACCTTCAGGTAATCCTTCGCACCCGGCCAGAGATTCTGATAGTCGGGCGAAGCATAGTGCGACATGCGGAAGGGATCGCGCAGGCCGACTGGGCGCATGACGTTCTTGAGACTCTGGGTCTTCGAATGCATCCATTGCGCATAGAGATAGGCCGCATCCTTGTTCTTCGAGTCGGGCGAGACGCCAGAGATGAAGCCCGACGCCAGTTCCGGATGGCCGCCGGGATTGATGGCATAACCTATCTTGCCGGCGACGGTGGTTTTCGGCACCCAGGAGAGCGCCTTGTCATCGATATTGACACCCTGCGTCCAGCGTCCGACCGGCGGCCAGGAGATGGTCATGGCGATCTCGCCGGCATTCATCGCCGAGAGGTTTTCGGGGAAGCCCCAGGTCTCGATGCCGGGCGACATGCATTTGTTCTGCTCCACCATATCGGTCAGCGCCTTGACGCCCGCCTCGCTGTTGACCGCCGACTTCATGGTCTCGGAATCGAAGAACTTGCCGCCGTAATTGCGGAAGCGTTCCGAGAAGAAGAAAAAGGTATAACCCGTATTGATGACGCCCGCGCCATACATCGCGGGCTGGTACTTCTCGGTGAGGAAGCAGGCGATTTCGCCGAACTCGGTGTAGTTCTTGGGCGGCGCCAGATCGCGGCCATGCTTTTCCTTGAAGGCCTTCTGGTTCTCCGGGTCTTCGAAAACGTCCTTGCGATAGTAAGTTACCAGAACATCGCCGTCGACGACCAGGCCATAGGTCTTGCCGTTGTAGACCATCCAGTCCTTGAAGGCCGGGTTGATGTCGTTAGACTCGCTGGCGACACCGTATTTGGCGATGTAATCATCGAGCGGGATGGCAGCACCGTTGGCCACCATGTCGGCGAGCCAGGCCGGCGAGATCAGCACGACGTCATAGCCGCCGGTGCCAGCCTGTTTTTCCAGAATGGTCTTGGGATAGATTTCCTCGAAGGGAAGCTCCACAACTTTCACCTTGATGCCGGTGAGCTGCTCCCACTCGGGGCCGGTGTATTGCGTGTCGAGCAAGGCCTGCAGGCCCGCTTCGGCCACCACCGTGATGCTCGAGCCGGAAAATTGCTTTGCCGCCGCGACGGCTTTTTCCGCGGCATCGTCCTCGGCAAAGGCAGGTGCGGTGGCCGCAAGACTTAAGAGCGCGGCAGTTAGAAACAGTCTCTTCAACATGACGTCCTCCCTGGTTGTTCGAAGCAGCAGCTTCATGCCGCCGCGGCGATTACGGCACCTTGTGGCGCCGGAACTTGAATTTGCGGTTTTTGTCCGGTGATGAGATCGGCGGCGACGCGGCCTGAGCCGCAGGCGAGCGTCCAGCCCAAATGACCATGTCCGGCATTGATCCACAGGCCTTTCACCTGCGCCGCCTGCCCGATGATCGGAGTGCCGGCCGGACTGACCGGCCTGAGGCCTGCCCAGACGCGGGCCTTGGCAATGTCGAGGTGCTGCCTGATTTGCGGAAAGGTGAAACTCGCATTGTCGATGATCGCCTGGGCGCGCGACATCGCCGGCGTTGTGTCATAGCCGGCGATCTCGGCGGAACCCGATATGCGCATGCGGTCGCCGATGGGCACCAGGCCGAAGAGCTTTGAGTCATCGATCACCGGCACCTGCGGCGCGCTGTTCCAGGCGCCGCGCGCGAAGGTGATGGAGATGCCCTTCACCGGATAGATCGGCACCCGCACGCCGAGCTTGGCAACAAGCGGTGCGGTGAAACTCCCCATGGCGGCGACCACCGTATCAGCGGCAATGCGGCCCTTGTTGGTGATGACGCCGGTGACCCGGCCGCCGGACGTTTCGATTGACAAGACGCTCTCGCCATAGCGAAAGCGAACGCCGCGCGCCGCGCAGGCCGTGGCCAAGCCTTGCGTGAACTTGTTGCAGTCCCCGACTTCATCGCGTTCGAAATACAGCGCTCCGGCGAGTGTCGGCTTGGTATCGCGAAGCCCAGGTTCGATTTCGACGCAGCGCTCAACGCCGATCCGCTCGTAGAGCAATCCGTGCTGCGCCAGGAAGTCACTGGAACGCTGGGCGCCGTCGAGCGAATCCGTTGAGCGGTAAATCTTGAGAACGCCCCGGGTGGCGCGGTCATACGCGATGCCGGTTTCCGAACCGATCTCCTGCAGCGATTTCAAGGAGTGCAGCGCCAGATCGAGGTTGGCCCTGGCATTGGCGCGGAAGCGCTCCGGCGTGCAGTTGCGCGAAAACTCAAGACCCCAGCGCCACATATGCGGAATGGCGCCGTAGCGCAAAAGCAACGGCGCATTTTCCTTGCCGAGCCAGCCCAGGATCTTCTTGGGCATGCCCGGTTGCGACCACGGTTCGACTTCGCTCGCATGGATGACGCCGCCATTGCCCCAGCTCGTCTCCATGCCGGCCTCGGTCTGGCGCTCGACGACTTCGACATCCTGACCGGCTTTCTTCAGGTACCAGGCGGTTGCGGTTCCAACCGCACCCGCGCCCAGGACAACGGTGGTCATTTGGCGGTCCTCCGCTTGCTGGTGGCTTTCTTCTGCGCGCTTGCCGGACTTCTGAGACCGGCCCACATCGCTTCATTCTCGCGGTCGATGCGAGCCGCCACGTCACGCGTGACGTTGCGCATCAGCTCGTTATGAATGCGCTTCGATTCCTTGTAGAGCTGGCTGATCAGGCGCAGATGCGAAGTCATCTCGTGCAAGGCGCGCATCGGGTCGTGCTGGGCCACCGCCTCGTAGATGAGTGTGTGGTCGCGCACCGAGAGCCGGTCGGCATCGGGCATGTGGATGGTGGTGGTGCGCTGGTCGATCAGCCATTGCACCAGAATGTCGTGGATCGCCGAAAACACCGGGTTGCGGGTGATGACCGTCAACTCATAGTGGAAGGCGATATCGGTGCGGATGAATTCCGCCGTATCGCCCATGGCGGCGGCGTTGGCATCAATGGCGCGCTTCAATCTTGCAATGTCGTCATCGGTGGCGCACTGCGCGGCTTGCCAGGCAACGCCTGCCTCGAACAGCACGCGCGTCTGCTCCATATGACTCTGACCTTCGCCACGCGCCGTAATGCGCTTGACCAGACCGGCCAGCTGATCGGTCAGGAACTTGGCATTGGGGGCTGTCACCTGGGCGCGGGCACCGCTTGCCACTTCCACGAAGCCCTGCTGCTGCAGCAGGAACAGCGCTTCCCGCACCGAGGGCCGGCCAACGCCGTAGCGCTCGGCCAATTCCTTCTCCGATGGCAACTTGCTTCCAACCTCGAATTCGCCAGAAGCAATGGCGCTCTCGATCAATTCGGCAACTTCGTGGGAGCGCTTGCGCTTGCCAGCCTGGATGCGGGGCATGTTCATCGCCGTTCGGTTTCCCCTCGCGCGCCTTGAGGCATCAGTCGCGGCAAATTGAGGTCGATTGGAGAACTTGTCAATAGCCTATTGACCTATGATCTTTTGATCAACTAAGCTGATCTTGTTTTCCCGCTGACAAGAGGAGCGCGCCATGGCAGGTGTTACGGCACGGGACACCGTGAGGACTCCCGCACTCATTCTCGATCTTGACGTGCTGGATCGCAACATCGCCACCATGGCCGGTTTGGCGAAAGCGATGAACGTCGGCCTCCGCCCCCATTCCAAATCGCACAAGTGCGTGGAGATTGCCCAGCGGCTGAGCCGCGCCGGAGTAAATGGCGCGTGTTGCGCGACCATCGATGAAGCTGAAGCCATGGCGCTTGGCGGCATCGGCGGCATTCTCGTCACGTCGCCGCTGGTGACGTCCGATCAGTTGCAACGGCTCGGGCGGTTGCTGGCGCGCGGTGCCGATGTGGCGGCGGTTGCCGACAACCCACGCAATGCCGACGCCTATGGTCATCTGGCGCGTGCCGCCAATCGCCAGATGGAGGTGATTGTCGAATTTGATTTCGGCATGGGCCGCACCGGTTGCGTGGAGATTCAAGATGCGGTGGCCTTGGCCCAGCACATTAAGGCCAATCCGTCGCTGCGCTTTCGCGGCGTGCAGGCCTATTGGGGCCAATTGCAGCAAGTGACACCGATGGCCGAACGCCAGCGCCAGGCCGAAGCTCAGCACAGCCAACTGCGCGCGGTGATCGGTGCATTAACCGGAGCAGGCCTCAAGCCTGAAGTCGTCAGCGGCGCGGGCACCGGCACGCATGCGATCGATGGCAAGTCCGGCCTGTTCACCGAATTGCAGGCGGGCAGTTTCCTGTTCATGGACAGTTGTTATGGCCCAAGCCTGGGGAGCGGCGCCGTCAATCCTTTTACCGCTTCGCTGTTTGTTGCGGCCTCCGTGGTGTCGGCCAATGTCGCGGGCCGCGTGATCGTCAATGCCGGCTACAAGGCCTTCGCCACCGACAGCGGCAGGCCAGAGCCACGGCGCGGCGCACCGGCTGGCGCCACCTACCGGTTCATGGGCGATGAACATGGCGCGGTCGAATTCACGGGTGCGCCGCCTGCCCTTGGCGCCACCATCGAATTCCTGACATCGCATTGCGATCCCACCGTCAATCTTCACGCCGCCTATCAGGTGGTGCGGGGCGACGAGATTGTCGACGTGTGGCCGATCCGCGCCCGCTACTGAGGAGCTTTGCCGATGAAACGAGCCCATCCCGCTCATCATGCCGTCCCCATTTCCAAAACCATCCGGGCCGGCGATTTCATCTTCACCTCGGCCTATGGCCCCTGGGTGTTCGATCCGGCCGACATCGTCTTCGACAAGCAAGGCAACCCCGTTCAGGACGGCACCGGCAACGAGAACATGCCATTTGACGAGCAAGTCCACAAAACATTCGGCTTCATAAAGGATGCGCTGGCGCTTGAAAAGTGCGGGCTGGAGGATGTGGTGAAGTGCGAGTGCTGGCTGACCGAGCCCAAGGACTTCGCCGCCTTCAACGCCATCTACAAAACCTACTTCAAGAAGGATCCGCCGGTGCGCTCGGTCTTTCCGATGCGCTTCATGTTTGCGTGCAAGGTCGAAATGCAGGTGATCGCCTTCAAGCCGAAGAAGAACAAGTCCAAGAAAGCAAAACCCAAGAAAGGTTGAGCCTCCCGTGCGCGCCAAGCTCTGCCAGGTTGTCACGTTTGCCGGCCATGTGTTCAGCGGCAATCCTGCGTATGTCATGATTCTCGACGCGGTTCCGGATCCGGCGGCGATGGCGGGCGCCTGCAGCCTCCTCGGCGCGGATGTGCTGGCGGTGATCACCGGGCTTGCCGGGAGTGTCCCCGCCTTGCACTTCTTCACGCCGTCCGGTCCTCATCCAGGTGCGGGGCATGCAACGCTTGCCGCTGCCCATGTTGCCATGGCGCAGCGCGGCAGAAATCAAAAGGAACTGCCGTTCAATCTGGCGGATGGCGGGTTGCGCGTCTGCCGGCTTGATTCGCATGGCATCGCCGTGGATTGGCCGCGCATGGCTTATGAAACCACCGCGCGCCACGCGGAGATTGCCGCGGCACTCGGCGTTCTGCCGCTGGAGTGTTTCGTATCCGAGTTCGGTTATATCGCCGTGTTGCAATCCGAGGGTGACGTTGCATCATTGCAGCCCGATCTGCTGCGCGTGGCGGAACTCGATCGCAATACGCTCATCGTCACCGCCAAGGGTCTGGCTTCCGATATCGTCATCCGCGTTTTCGCGCCGCGCGTGGGATTGCCGGAGGATCCGGTCTGCGGCACGGCGCACCGAATCATCGTTCCTTATTGGTCGGATCTCCTTGGCAAGGCGGCGATGCACAGCCGCCATCTCTCAGCGCGCGGTGGCGACCTGTGGTGCACGGTCAACGGCGGCACGGTGACGATTGCCGGCGCCAGCATCACCGCTTTTGAGGGAACGCTTCATCTGCCGGATTGAATGTGAACAGGTTTATCAGATGAGAACCTATTGACATTTTGTCCAAAACGGCAGCATCTTCGTTTTTCCATCTCCAGGGAATGCCAGAATGCCGCGCTTGGCCGTCCGCGATGTTGTGAAGACCTTTCCGGGGGTACGCGCCGTCGATGGCGTGTCCTTCGCGGTCGAGGCGGGCGAGGTGCATGCGCTCATCGGCGAGAACGGCGCGGGCAAATCAACGCTCATGCATCTGGTGGCCGGCGTCTATCGGCCAGACAGCGGGTCGATCGAACTCGACGGCCAGTCGATGATCGGCCGCAACGAGCAGGCCACGGCCGATGCCGGTATTGCCATGGTGTTCCAGGAGCGGAGTCTGGTCAGCGCCCTGAGTGTCGCTGAAAACATCTATGCCGGGCGCCAGCCTTCGAACCGCTTCGGCATGATCAACCGTGGCCCGATGCTTGAAGGGGCGCGGCGCATCCTGAAAGATCTTGAAGTCGATATCGACCCGCGCCAGCCGGTGGGACAGTTGTCGCCCGGCCAGCAGCAGATGGTGGAAATCGCCAAGGGCCTGTCGCACGAAATCAAACTCATCATCCTCGACGAGCCCACCTCTTCGCTCACCATCGGCGAAGCGCGGCATCTGTTCCGGGTCATCCGCCGGCTGGCGGATCAGGGAATATCGATTGTTTACGTGTCGCACCGCATGGCCGAGATCTTCGAAATCTCCAGCCGCGTGACAGTGCTCAAGGATGGCCGCGTCACCGGCGTGCGCAACACTTCCGAGGTGACGCACAAGGATCTGATCGCGCTGATGGTCGGGCGCGAATTGTCGTTCGAGCCCGATGCCCGCCGCAGGCCTGGGGATGCGAAAGTTGCTCTCGAGCTAAACAACTTGAAGTCGGATGGCGTTGCCAATGTCAGTTTCAAATTGCACTACGGCGAAATCCTCTGCCTCGCGGGGCTTCTTGGCGCCGGGCGAACGGAGACCTGCGAGGCCATTTTTGGCGCCCGTCGCATCCTGGCTGGAAGTGTCAAGGTTGATGGCCGCGAGATCAGGCCGCAAAGCCCCGCCGAGTCAATGAACAGCGGCATCTCCATGCTGCCCGAGGACCGCAAGGACGGCGGGCTGTTCATGGACTTCAGTATCGTGGCGAACATGGCCGCCGCCAATCTCGAGACCTATTCGCGCCATGGCCTGCTCTCCAGCGCCGATATGCAGGCCATGGCCCGGAAATACCTGCAAGCCCTGCGGATCGCCGCGCCCAACATCGACCGCGAGGTGCGCAATCTTTCCGGCGGCAATCAGCAGAAGGTGCTGCTCGCCAAATGGCTCGCCCGCCATCCCCGCATCCTGATCGTCGACGAGCCGACACGCGGTGTCGATGTCGGTTCGAAAGCCGATATCTATCGCATCCTGCGTGACCTTGCGGCGCAGGGCATGGCATTGCTCGTTGTCTCGTCCGACTTGCCGGAAGTGCTGGCGCTGGCGCATCGCATCGCCGTCATGTCCGAGGGCCGCGTGGCTGGCGAACTCGATGCGTCCGATGCAAATGAAATCGCCATCCTCGAACTCGCGGCACCACAGGCCAGAACCACAGGGAAAGCCGCATGAGTGACCGCACGCTTGCTTCGCGGATTGCCACTGACCGGCCGCTGCTGCTGATCGGCCTCATCGCCGTGCTCATCGTGGCGATGGCCTTGTTCAAGCCCGACACCTTCCCGACCACCGGCAACGCCGCCGTTGTGCTGCTCGACACCGCGCAGACCGGAATTCTGGCTTGCGGCATGATGGTGCTGATGATCTCCGGCATGTTCGATTTGTCGATCGGCGGCATCCTCGCCTTCTCCGGAATCATCGCCGCACTTTGCGCCAAGATGCTTGGCTGGCCGCCGATCCCGGCCTTCCTGGCCGGTTGCCTGTGGGGTGTCTTCCTTGGCTCGATCAATGGCCTGCTGGTGACCCGCTTCAAGATCAACGCGCTCATCGCCACGCTGGCGACGCTGTCGATCTATCGCGGCGGGTTGCAGCTGGTCTCCGGTGCCGGCGTCACCAACATCGGCAACGGCTACACGGTCTTCGGGCAAACGCAGATCCTCGGCATCTATTCGCCCTTCTGGTTCATGGCTGTCATCGTGCTTGCCTTCACCTTCCTGGTCGGGCGCACGCGCTATTTCCGGCAGGCCTATTACATCGGCGGTAATGCGCGGGCCGCCAAGCTTTCGGGAATCAATGTCGACCGCACGGTGTTCAGCTTCTTCATCATCATGGGATTCCTCTCGGGGCTGGCCGGCGCGCTGCTGGCTTCGCGTCTCAACACCGCCGTGGTGCTGGCCGGCCAGGGGGTCGAGCTCAAGGTGATCACCGCTGTCGTGCTGGGTGGAGCCAGCCTGTCGGGCGGCATGGGAACAATTCCCGGCGCTTTTCTCGGTGTGCTGTTGATGGCGCTGTTGCAGAACGCCATGATTATCGCCGGGATCAGTCCGTTCTGGCAACTTATCGTCGTGGGCTTCGTGCTCCTGGCGAGCGTCGGTCTCGATCAATTTGCCCGGATGAATACCCGGGTCTAACGGCAAGAGGAGGAAGACATGAAACGTCTATCGCTTTCCACATTTGCCTTGGTTGCAAGCCTCGTACCCCAGGCCTGGGCCGAGGCGCCAACCGGCCTCACTTTGCCGATCGGCGATCCAAGCCGGGCATCCCAGGAGTATGTCTGGATCAGCAACGCCTCGAACCTGCCGCTGTTCGTCGAGCGCGTCTATCCCGGACTCGAGTCGGCGCGCAAAGCCTTCAACGTCAAGGTGCGCATTGCCGGGCCCACGTCAGTCGATCTCGCCGCCTTCATCACCACGGTCGATGCCGAGTGCACCAAAAATCCGGCTGGGGTGATCGTGGTCGGCGGCTGGGATGACGCGCTGGCATCGGAAGTCGACAAGTGCATCGACAAGAAAGTCCCGACCATGGTGACGGACGGCGACTTGCCGATGTCGAAGCGCCTCACCTATCTCGGCACCAACTGGTATAACTTAGGTTACCAGCATGGGCAGTATCAGTGCCGTTACCACAAGGAAGCGGGACTTGCGGCCGGCGAGATCGGCACCATCTCGTTCCTCGCCGCCAGCAATTTCATCGCCGCGCGTCAGGGTCTGCGCGATGCACTCGCCAAAGAGTGCCCGGATGTGAAAGTCGTGGCGGATGAAGAGTCCGGCACCAATGTCGAGCAGGTTGCGGCCAACACGGCGGCGATCATTCAAGGCCATCCGAACCTGACAGGCATGGTGGGCTTCGATTCCGAAGCCGGCCCCGGTATCGTTCGTGCGGTGATCGAGTCCGGCAAGTCCGGCAAGATCATCATTACATCGAACGAGGCTGGCCGCGACTTCATGAATTCCATCAAGGATGGAACCGTGAAGATGATCAACATGGAAAAATACGAAACCATGGATTTCTTCGCGGTTGCCTATCTCTATACGTTCCACAACGACATCATCCGCAACCTCGGCATGGATCACTGGCTGCAGAATCCGCTGCCGGCGATTGGCGACTCCGGACTGATCTTCGTCACCCAGGATAACATCGATACCATTCTCGCCGCCACCGATCCGGCAGCCGCCGCAGGTAACCTGCCCATGGGTCTGGACGTGCCGATCGGCGATCCGAGCCGTGCGTCCCAAGAGTATGTGTGGATCAGCAACGCCTCGAACCTGCCGCTGTTCGTCGAGCGCGTCTATCCCGGGCTTGAGTCCGCCCGCAAGGCCTTGAACGTGAACGTGCGCATCGCCGGTCCCACGTCTGTCGATCTCGCGGCCTTCATCACCACGGTCGATGCCGAGTGCACCAAAAATCCGGCGGGGGTGATCGTGGTCGGCGGCTGGGACGATGCTCTCGCCTCCGAAGTCGACAAGTGCATCGACAAGAAAGTCCCGACCATGGTGACGGACGGCGACTTGCCGATGTCGAAGCGCCTCACCTATCTCGGCACCAACTGGTATAACTTAGGTTACCAGCATGG
>JANPCS010000196.1:0-1716 GCA_031431065.1 Hyphomicrobiales bacterium
TTGTCTCGGTTTCCATCGGAATAAGTTTAGCATTGGCTAAGTCTATTGCAATAGGGTAATTTCGCAAATGCAAGATGGAGAGCGATTTGCCGCAGCGTGCGAAAAAACCAGGAACCGCCAAAGTCCGCTCGGCGGCATTCCGGCGGATCAGGGCCGACCACAGTTCGGAACTGGCCGAGGATTACGTTGAACTGATTGCCGATCTGATCGACGAGAAAGGCGAGGCGCGCGGCTCCGAAGTGGCGATGCGTCTGGGCGTTGCCAATGCCACGGTGGTCAAAACGCTGAAGCGCCTGCAGGACGGCGGCCTCGTCACCCAGGAGCCTTACCGCTCGATCTTCCTGACTGGCGACGGCTGGAAAATGGCCGAGGACGGAAGGCGCAAACACAAGATCGTCGAGGCCTTCCTGCTGGCGCTCGGCATTTCGGAAGAAACCGCGCGCATGGATTCGGAAGGCATCGAACACCACGTCAGCGAGGAAACGCTGAAGGCCATGGCGAGGTTTCTGGCAAGGAAGGGGAGTTAGAAGATAGCGAATAGGGAGTAGCGAATGGCGAATAGGGGGTTGGAAGGCAGTGGGTCAACACGTCTATTTGCTATTTGCTATTCGCCATTCGCTTCTTCTCATCACCGCTACGAAGAACCCATCTGTGCCATGTTGCGCCGGAGTGAGAAGCAAAGTCTGATCCGAGCCATCGGCCGAGACCGGCGCATCGCCACCAATCGCCTTCACCCATTGCTCCGCATACGGAATGATTTTCATATCCGCATGGCGCGCCAGAAATGCCTCAACTTGCGCGGTGTTTTCCTCCGGCAGCACCGAACAGGTGATGTAGGTGAGCCGCCCGCCCGGCTTGACGAGATTGAATCCCTTTTCAAGCACTTGGCGCTGATCCTTGAGACGCTGGTCGAGCTGTTTTTGCGTCAGCCGCCACTTGGCGTCGGGCTTCCTGCGCCACGATCCCGAGCCCGAACACGGCGCATCGATCAGCACGCAATCGAAGGGACCGGCAGCCTCGAGCTTACCGGAATCCTGCGCCGAAATTACCTCACAGTTGGTCACACCGGCCCGCGTCAGCCGCTCGAAAATCGGCCGCAGGCGGAAGCGGTCGACATCATGGGCCACCAGCTTGCCCTGGTTCCGCATCATCGCGGCAAGCGCCAGAGTCTTGCCGCCAGCCCCCGCACAGATGTCGGCCACCGTTTCGCCAGACAGAGCACCGGACAGCAACGCCACCACTTGCGAGGCGGCATCCTGTACCTCGTACCAGCCGAGGCCATGGGCCATTTCAGCCTCGACATTGGCGTTGCGCGTGTCATGGCCAGGTGCTGCGATCCGCACGCAATCGGGCGCCAGCGGCCCCTCGACGGCGCCGAACCGCGCCAGCGCCTCCAACACCTGCGCCCGTGAGGCTTTCAATGTATTGACCCTGAGATCGATCGGCGCGCGCGAGGCGATCGCCGCGCCCTCTTCCATCGCGCGGGCGCCAAAGGCTTTCTCGAAGGATGGCACCAGCCATTCCGGCACATCGCCGCTGACGGCAACCGGCAAATCGTCCCGCATGTCCCGCGCCAGTGCTTGATCTTCCGTAGCCGTCAGCGCGCCGGGTCCATGTGGTTCGCAGCCCAGTGCGGCGATCTCGGCTAAGCTCAAGCCCCAGCAATCGCGCAACGCCGCCAGCACCAAAGCCCGCGGCCGCCCATCGCCCATCCGG
>JANPCS010000197.1:0-9961 GCA_031431065.1 Hyphomicrobiales bacterium
CTTGCGGGAAATGCAGCTTGAACCAGCGGTCAATGCGCATCCCTGCTTCCTCGGCCGAGACGGCGTGGCGTTTCACTTCGGTCATTGTGTGACGGCGCGTACCAGATATAACCCGGCAAATACAGCGGCGAGCGAGAGAATGACCGAACCCGCCGCATAGGCGCCGGCCAACCCGTAGGACTTGCGCTCAACCAACAGGGCAAAATCCAGCGAGAAGGCCGAGAATGTCGTGAAGCCGCCCAGGATGCCGGTTGTCAGGAAGGCGCGGGTTTCCATCGAGACGTTGAGTTTCTGCGCCATCAGCTCAATCAACAAGCCCATGGTGAAACAGCCGATGATGTTGACGGCCAGCGTGCCCCACGGGAACCCTGCACCCAGCACCCGGCCCGACCAGACGGTGACGCCATAGCGCGCCGCCGAGCCGATGGCGCCGCCCAAGGCGACCCAAAGCACAATCATGGCCTTGAATTCACGCTGGAATCACGCTCAGTTTCTTTCGTCATGATACCTTAGGACCAGCAATGGAGTGCGCCATGACAGAGTCTTACTGGCAAGACCCCCTGTGGCTCAAGCTTGATGCGATGGAGCTGGACGACCCCCAGGCGAAAGTGCCGCTTTCGGCGCGGCTTGCCGCGGAAACAGGCCTCGATCATTCCACCATTCAAACCGCCATCACCGAGTACAAGAAATTTCTGTATCTGGCCGTCACCTACCAAATTCCACCGGTGATGCCGACTGTGTGCGAGCGGGTGTGGATTTCCCATATCACCTATACTCGGCACTATTGGGACTACATGTGTGGCGAGGTCCTGGGCTTTGACATGCACTACAGGTCGCCAGCCGAACTCGCCGAAGCGGATGCTAACGTGGACTATCGGGGCAATATCTACTCTGCCTATGCCAAAACCTTTGGAGCCGCGCTACCTGACATCGTCGATCAAGCCGTTCCGGATAGTCCACCGGGGCAATGGCATGGGATCGCGAAATTTATAGTGGCCGCGGCTGTCGTAGTGGCAGTCGCAGTTGCAACAAAGGGGGCGGCCATCACCGTATTCGTCGCAGCAGGCGTGCTGGGACAGTTAGGGGTGTACATTATCGGCAGCTGGTCATGCGAGACGTACAGGACAGCAGGCAAACATGGCCTTTCTGCCGAAAACGCGAATGTGTGGAAGGCGCTGCTTGACATGCCATTGGCCTCTCTCGGCAGCGCCGTCGAACCCTTTTCTGTGATTCTTAAGAAAAACACAGGCTGGACGGAAGAGGAGTGCATGCTGGCCATTGACGAGTACCGGCGGTTTCTTCTGGTGCGGTATGCCGTCCAACATCAGATCACGCCATCGCCTGATGTCGACAAGGTCTGGCATATCCACTTGATGCACAGCGATCACTATTGGAATGACTTGTGCGGCCGCATTCTGGGGAAGCCTTTTCACCACAATCCAGCAACGGGAGAGCCCGGCGAGTGGGCGCGCTTTCGCGACCAATACCTGCGGACATTGGCGGCCTATGAAGCGCTGTTCGGCACCAAGCAGCCCATGAGCATCTGGCCCCGCAAGCCATCGATTCCGCAAAGCCGCGCGCTGTGGAGTGCAGTCGCAGCTGTGTCCGCCGTCGCGTGTGTTCAACTTCTGTGGCCGATCACTCCAATCTGGATCGCCGCATTGATCGCCGCGGTGTGTGCGGTCCTTGCGGCTCTGACCGGTTATCACTGGCCCGTCGACGACGCCCTCATCACGCGCCGGGATTTTGCGGTGCGCAAGTCTGGTCGATGGGAAGGATGGGTCGGGGGTTGCGGCGGGTGTGGTGGATGTGGTGGTTGTGGCGGCTGAAATCTTCGAACCTTACAGCCAACCCTTCCGCTTGAAATAGAGGAAAGGAAGAATGGCGGAGGCGATCATCAAGACAATCGCGAAGGGATAGCCGAGAAGCCATTGCAGTTCCGGCATGTGGACGAAGTTCATACCATAGATCGAGGCCACCAGAGTGGGCGGCAGGAATACCACGGCGGCGACCGAGAAGATCTTGATGATGCCGTTCTGTTCGATCGAAATGAGTCCCAGCACGGCATCGAGCAGGAAGCTGATCTTGCCATTGAGAAAGGTGGCGTGGTCGGTGAGCGAGACGATATCGCGTTGCACGATCTTGATGCGGGCGCGGTTTTCCTTCATCGCCTTGGACTCGCGCATCTGGTCGATGATCGCCTGCATGAAGGCCACGACGCGGCCGATGGAGACGAGGCTTTCGCGCATCTTGGAGACGAAGTCGCCCTCCTCGCCGATGTTTTCAATCAATTGCTGGAGGTTTACCGACTTTCTGGTGTTGGCCTTGTGAACGCCGCTCAAACCCCGCTTGGCACCGAAGGTCTTCTTCGATGTCTCGTCAACGATCTGGCCGGCGCGTTCGAGATGATCGGCGGCGCGGTCGACAACCGCCTCGAGCAGGCTGATCAACACGCCCCAACCGGTCATCGCGGTGGTCTGCGGTTTCATCGCCCGCTTGACATAGGCCGGGAAGGCCTGCGGATGATGATAGCGGATGGTGATAAGAATGTTGTCCTTGAGGATGAAGGTGACGGGCGAGGATTCGGGCTCGTCATTGTCGCCACGGCGGATCAGGTTGGCGGTCATGAAATGCGCGCCGTCTTCCTGATAGAGCCGCGATGACGCCTCGATCTCGGCCAGTTCCTCGCGCGTCGGGATATCAATGCCGAGTTGGGCCTCGACGGCTGCCTCCTCCTCGGCGGTCGGCGCAATGAGGTCGAGCCAGACGGCATCGGGCGGCACCAGCGGCGACGCGCTGGACGCGAATTCCGTCAGGCAGCCGTTGGCGGTTCCATAGGCGTTGAGCATCGGCGGGACTCGGGGCGGAAGAAGCTTGGGATTGCTATTCCCGTAGCCCTCCCGACCTTCCTTGGCAAGGCGGCTGTAAAGGTGCAAGACATGTGCTGAGCCGGAGGCAAGAGATGCTCGACGTCACGCTGTATTGGTCGTTCCGCAGCCCCTACTCCTACATCATCCTGCCGCGCGTGGAGGAGTTGCAGCGCAGCGCCAATGTGAAGGTCGATCTCCGCATCGTCCACCCCAATGCGATTCGCAATCCGGCCTACTTCAAGCGCATGGACCCGTTGGCCAGGCCGTATTTCTTTATCGACACGGCGCGCGCGGCGGCTTTCCATGGCTTGGCCTTCCGGCGCCCGGTGCCCGACCCGATCATCCAGAATCCGGTGACACTCGAGATCGCGCCCGGAAACCCCTTGGCGCATTGGCTGGGACGGCTGGGCATTGCGGCAGTCGCGCGTGGCCGTGGCCTCGATTTTGCTTTGGAAGTCTCGAAACTGCTGTGGGACGGGAGCACCGACAACTGGCACGAAGGCCCGCACATGGCAGATGCCGCCCGCCGCAGCAGGCTCGATTTCGCCGATTTGCAAAGCGCTGTGGCCGCCAATCCGGATCACCACGAAGCGGTACTTGCCGAAAACGACCGGGCGCTGCACGCCGCAGGCCATTGGGGCGTGCCCACCATGGTGTTCAACGGCGAGCCGTTCTTCGGCCAGGACCGCTTTGAGATGCTGGTGTGGCGGCTGGAACAGAACGGGTTGGAATGGAAGGATGAGGAATGAAGGAGATGTCCGGAAGGCCCAAGGAGCGCCGCAGTGCCTGAGCAGCACGATACCGTCATCATAGGTGGCGGTCAGGCTGGGCTTGCCCTGAGTTCTCACCTGACTGACCGGGGGCGCGAACATATTATCCTTGAGCGCCGCCGTATCGCCGAACGGTGGCATGCCGAGCGCTGGGATTCGCTGCGCTTTCAATATCCCAATTGGACGCTACGGCTTCCCGGCGTTTCCTATGCTGGCGATGCGCCGGGTGATTATGCGCCATACTCTGATGTCGCAAAATTCATCGAAAACTATGCCGCAAAGATCACAGCGCCAGTGCGAACGGGGTGCGATGTGACGGCGTTGAGCGAAGCGGCAGGTGGCAAGGGCTATCTCGTTGCGATGGCGAACGGCACCATTGCCGCGCGCCACGTAATCATCGCCACCGGTCCATTTCAGCGCACGCACATCCCCGAACTTTCGGCACAGCTTCCGGCTGACATCTATCAGACCGATGCAACGCGCTATCGCCAGCCTGGGCAATTGCCGGACGGTGCCGTGCTGGTGGTGGGCAGTGGTGCATCCGGTCACCAAATTGCCGACGAGTTGCTGTCGCAGGGAAGAACGGTCTGTTTTTCCGTCAGCCGCCACCGGCGGGTGCCACGCCGGTATCGCGGCAAGGACGCATTCTGGTGGTTCGAGAAAACCGGGCGCTTCAACACCGCCATCGATTCCTTTCCAGGGCGGGTTTACCCGCCGTCCACCGTGGTCACCGGTGCCGATGGTGGCTATGACATCAATGCCAGGCGCTTTGCCGCCAGAGGCGGCAAGCTGCTGGGCCGCCTCACCGGCGTTTCAGACCCCACCTTGCACTTTGGCGATGATGCCAACGCTGTACTTGGTGATGCCGACAAGGCTTTCACTGACTTCATCGCCGCCGCCGACACATCTGTCCAGCAGACATGGCTGGATGACGGCGTCGAACCCGCGACGGTGCTACCACCGATCGAACAGACACCGATCGAAACCAGCAGCACGCTCGACATCGGAGCCGCGAACATCACGTCCGTCGTCTGGTGCACCGGCTATGGCTTTGACTTTGACTGGGTCAAGGTCCCTGTCCTCGACGCACGTGGCGCGCCCGTTCAAACGCGTGGTGTCACTGCCTGTCCGGGGATCTATTTCCTCGGACTGCATTGGATGCATACGTTCAAGTCCGGTCAATTGCCGTTTATTGGCGAAGACGCGGCCTATGTCGCCGAGCACATCGACGGATTGGCGGGGTGTTGATGCCGGTGGCTCAAGGATTTGACCGTTTCATTTCCATCCCTCCGCTGTCATCGCCGGATTTATTCCGGCGACCCATGGAGCACCAATTTATTGCGTTGAGCGCGTTGAGAAATGGGTCCCCGGAATAAATCCGGGGATGACAGAAAGTGGGGGTGGCAGGATGTATCACTGTCTTCAAATGTCCGCATTCTGTTTGTCTCTTGTACCACATTCGGTTGCTGACCCTAAAGCGACCGTCATTCTCCGCGAAAGCGGGGAACCCAGCTTTGCTTCAGACAGATCCTCCGCTTTCGCGGAGGATGACGATACGGGGGGTGAGGATGACGATCCTTGTATGGAGGTTGACGATTTTTGGGCGAGGTGAGGTATCAGCCCCAATCCAACACCACCTTGCCGCAGCTTCCCTGCTTCATCAGCGCGAAGCCCTGGGCATAGTCGGCGGCTTTCATGCGGTGGGTGATGACTTTCCGCACATCGAGGCCGGATTGCAACATGGCGATCATCTTGTACCAGGTTTCGAACATCTCGCGGCCGTAGATGCCCTTGATGGTGAGGGCCTTGAAGATCACCCGGTTCCAGTCGACCGTCGTCGGGCCCGACGGGATGCCGAGCATGGCGATCTTGCCGCCCATGATCATATGATCGACCATCTGGTCGAAGGCTTTCGGCGCTCCCGACATTTCAAGCCCGATGTCGAAACCCTCGCGCATGTCGATCTTTTGCATGACCGACTTCAAATCTTCCTTTGATACGTTCACCGTTACCGCGTCGGTCACCTGGTTTGAGAGGTCGAGGCGGTAGTCGTTGACATCGGTGATGACGACATGACGGGCACCGACATGGCGGCATACAGCAGCGGCCATGATGCCGATGGGGCCGGCACCGGTGATCAACACATCCTCGCCGACGAGATCGAAGGAGAGTGCGGTGTGAACGGCATTGCCGAGCGGATCGAGGATGGCGCCGATCTCGTTGTCCACCTCTTCCGGCAGGTGAATGGCGTTGAAGGCGGGGATCTTGAGGTATTCGGCAAAGGCGCCCGGCACATTGACGCCGACGCCCTTGGTTTCGGGATCGAGGTGGAAGTGGCCGGCCCTGGCCATGCGGCTTTTCATGCCGATCAAATGGCCTTCGCCCGAGACGCGATCACCCACCTTCACGGTGCGCACATGGCTTCCGACGTCTGCCACAACGCCGGCGAATTCATGGCCCACCACCATGGGCACAGGGATAGTCTTTTGCGCCCACTCGTCCCATTTCCAGATGTGCAGATCGGTGCCGCAGATGCCGGTCTTGGCGACCTTGATCAGGATATCATCCGGCCCGAGTTGCGGCACCGGCTCGTCGCGCATCACCAGGCCCTCCGCCCGTTCCGCCTTCACCAATGCGCGCATGACCATGTCCCCTCATCTGGCGCGTGCCGCGCCACCTTCTCCCCTCAAGGGGAGAGGCAAGATTTGTACACCTATTCGGCGGCGAGTTTGAGGGGGTCGCGTGGTGAGAAGCTGTCACTCCTCGCCAGGTCCCACATGTCGTGGATGGGCTTGCCGTGGCCCTCGAGTAGTTCGCCAGGGTGCAACACATGATATTGCTCGGCGAAGGTCACCAGCCGGTCGGCCGCCGCGCGGTGCATGAAGTGCTTCGGCGTAAGCTCAGTTGGGTGTTCGAGGCCCGCGGCGGCGATCAGTTCGGCCAGGGCCTTGATGGTTTCGCGGTGAAAATTGGTCACGCGCTGCGCCTTGTCGGGAACGACGATGGCGCGTTGGCGGATGGGGTCCTGGGTGGTGACGCCGGTCGGGCAATGGCCGGTGTGGCAGCTTTGCGCCTGGATGCATCCCACAGCGAACATGAAGCCGCGCGCCGCGTTGCACCAGTCGGCGCCCAGCGCAAAAGCGCGAGCCATGTCAAAACCGGTGGTGATTTTTCCGGAGCACCCGATGCGAATGTGCTGGCGCAAGTTGGTGCCGATCAGTGCTGAATGCACGAAGGCCAGGCCATCGCGCAACGGCATGCCGAGGTGATCCATGAATTCGAGGGGAGCGGCACCGGTGCCGCCCTCTTTGCCGTCGACAACGATGAAATCCGGCTGAATACCGGTTTCGATCATCGCTTTGAGGATGCCTAAGAATTCCCAGTGGTGGCCGACGCAGAGCTTGAAGCCTGTCGGCTTGCCGCCTGAAAGCTGGCGCAGATCGGCGACGAATTGCATCAGTTCTCTGGGTGTCGAGAAGGCGGAATGGGCGGCTGGCGAGACACAATCCTTGCCCAGTTCGACGCCGCGGATGCTGGCGATTTCCTCGGTCACCTTGGCGGCCGGCAGCACGCCGCCGTGGCCGGGCTTGGCGCCCTGGCTGAGCTTGATCTCGATCATCTTGATCTGCGGATCGACGGCCGCCTTGGCAAAACGCTCGCGCGAAAACGTGCCGTCGAGATTGCGGCAGCCGAAATAGCCTGACGCAATCTCCCAGATGACGTCGCCGCGGGCCTCCTGGTGATAGGGGCTTAACCCCCCCTCGCCGGTATCATGGGCGAAGTTGCCCATCCTGGCGCCCTTGTTCAGGGCTCGGATGGCATTCGCCGAGAGCGAGCCGAAGCTCATGGCCGAGATGTTGAAGATCGAGGCCGAATAGGGCTGGCTGCACTGCGGGCCGCCGATCATCACCCGGAACAGATCCTTGGCCGGGGGCTTCGGCGCCAGCGAGTGGTGCATCCACTCATAGTTGCTTTGGTAGACATCCTGGGTGGTGCCGAAGGGGCGCTTGTCGAGTGCCTTCTTGGCGCGTTGATAGACGATGGCACGCTTGTCGCGCGGGAAGGGTGCGCCGTCATTGTCGGCCTCGAAGAAATACTGCCGCATCTCCGGCCTGATCTTCTCGAAGAAAAAGCGCAGATGGCCAATCACCGGATAGTTGCGCAGAATGGCGTGGCGCGTCTGAACCAGGTCGCGAATGCCGAGCGCGCTCACTGCACCGGCGATCACCAGGGGAAGTATGAGCAGCCCATCCCAGGCCGGGAAGACCACGAAGAGCACCAGAAACGATATGGCGGCAATGATGGCAAGCGTCAGCGCGATGAACCTGGGCTGGAGCGGCAACTTCCAATAGTCCATGTGACTTCCCCCCATCCGGCCTTTTTAACGCCGCGAGCTTGTGCTCGACTTGTGACGGGAAGACTACACGATCCCGAGGCTCTGTCCTACCTCGGTGAAAGCGGCAATGGCCTGGTCGATATCGGCTTTGGAATGGGCCGCCGACATCTGGGTGCGGATGCGGGCCTGGCCTTTGGGCACCACGGGGAAGAAGAAGCCGGTGACATAGATACCCTTGTCATAGAGCTTGGCCGCCATGTCCTGGGCGAGCTTGGCCTCGCCGAGCATGACCGGAATGATCGGGTGCTCGCCGGGCAGCAGACTGAACCCGGCTGCCGTCATGCCGGCCCGGAAGCGCCGGGCGTTTTCGAAGAGCTTGGCCCGCAAGTCATCGCCAGCTTCAGCCAGATCGATGGCCTTGAGGCTGGCGGCAACGATGGGCGGCGGCAGGGCGTGGGAGAAGAGATAGGGCCTGGCCCGCTGGCGCATCAGATCGACGATGGACTGTGAAGCGGCAATGTATCCGCCAGCCGAGCCGCTCATCGCCTTGCCGAAGGTGCCGGTGAGAATATCGACCTTCACACCCGCCCGGTGCGGTGTGCCGCGGCCTTTAGGGCCGATGAAGCCGGTGGCGTGGCAATCATCGACCATGATCAGGGCGTCATGGGCATCGGCCAACTTGCGAATGTCGTCCAGCTTGGCGAAGTAGCCATCCATCGAAAAGACGCCGTCAGTCACGATGACGATGCGGCGGGCGCCGGCGGCGCGGGCGGCCTTCAACTGGGTTTCAAGGTCTTCCATGTCGCCATTGGCAAAACGGAAGCGCCTGGCCTTGGAGAGCCGGATGCCGTCGATAATCGAGGCATGGTTCAACGCGTCCGAGATGATGGCATCCGGTTCGCCGAACAAGGGTTCGAACACCGCGCCATTGGCATCGAAACAGGCGGCAAACAGGATCGCGTCATCCATGCCGAGATAGTCCGCAATGCGGCGCTCGAGTGCCAGATGCAGATCCGATGTGCCGCAGATGAAGCGGACCGAGGCCATGCCGAGGCCGTGCGTGTCGAGCGCCTGCTTGGCGGCGGCAATGAGGGCGGGATGATCGGCCAGACCCAGATAATTGTTGGCGCAGAAGTTCAAAACTTCCCGGCCACCGGTCACACTGATGTGCGAGGACTGGTGGCCAAGGATGGGCCGCTCGGTCTTCCACAGCGACTGCACGCGGATGGCGTCGAGTTCGGAGGCGATGTCGGATAGCGTGGTCATGGCGGTGCTCCCCGGCTAGTCCTCGGTTTCGCCGCCGCCGAGTTCAGTGACATGGGCGAGCCAAGGCAGCGCCGAGCGGCGCCAGACTTGTTCGGTGGGTTCGAGTTCTCTGCGTTGGCGCAGCGCACCCACTCTTAAGCCGAAAAACTGCGACTCATTGCCGGCAGGAGCTGCATAGATGGCCGTTCCGCATTTGGGACAAAAGGCCTGATTGCGCCGGTTGCCGCTTTCGGCGGTCTTGACGAAGATGGTGGGTTCGCCGGTCAGCAACCTGAAGCTGCCCGGGAGTGCGGGAACCACGATGCGGAAGGCCGAACTCGTAAAGACCTGACAGTCGTTGCAGTGGCACACGACGACGCTGGCCGGATCGATCTCGGCCTCGAAGGTGAGGTAGCCGCAATAACAGGAGCCGTCGACTTTCATCGGCATGACGATATACAACCCGGCCGCATTTGAAAAGGCTGGCCCCGCATGCTACCCCAGGGCAACGAGTTCAGGTTAACGGCGGGCATGATTTTGTGACGAGAGGCTGCCGGTCGTGATTCATTGGGTTTCCAGCGATTCGGAGGAAGCCATGTACGAAGTTGCGAGGCCGCGCGCCAGGAGTCTTTTGGAGCATTTTTCGGCGATCACGGACGATCGCCAGCCATGCAAGGTGATGTATCCTTTGAGCGAAGTGCTGCTTTTAGTGGTTTGCGGGACCATGGCAGCCTGCGACG
>JANPCS010000198.1:0-9333 GCA_031431065.1 Hyphomicrobiales bacterium
GGGTGAAATACTGGCGGTCACTCCCGTTTTGTCGTTGGTGCATCTGTTCGATGCCAAGACCGGCAGCCGGTTTTCGTAGGCCCGCCCTCCATTGCGATGCACATATCGCGATGCATGACGACTTGGCCCTGGGTTGGCGCGCCATCGGGTTGTCACCGGATACAATCTTCACCGAGTCAACGCCGCGCGCCGAATTCATCAAGCGCTTGTAGAATTCCATCCAGCCTTTGATCGGCGTGTTCCTCGAACGCTATATCATCAAGGGATTGACGGCGGGGCCGGTGAAGTAAGGGGTGGAACGAATATTTCTTCGCGGCACTCTTGACCAGCAGCTACGCCAAGACACTCCCCGTCATGGTCGCCAGCCAGACCGGCAGCCAGGGCATCTAATGGTGGTCAATGGCGGCGCTGTCATCCGCCGCCATCCTGCCGCTGATCGTCATCGGCGTGTTCCTCGAACGCTACATCGTCAAGGGATTGACGACAGGGGGATGAGGGCCCTATCCCAACAGCGGCCTCACCGCCTCAGACACCCCACGAAACACCGTGTACTGACGATCATGGACCTCCCGCACCGCAGCGTCCGGCACATTCTCCGCGACGACCGGGTTCCATGCCGCCATGTCACCCGGCTTCACCTCGCCCAGGGCCAATGCCGCGCGGAATATGTCGCCGCTCGAGCAGCGGCGTCAGTCTCCGCGCGCCGCCTTGGCGCGGGCCATGAAGTCACGGGCGCGCTCGGGGTCAACCGCATTCCAGGTATTGCCGTCAACTTTCAGTGACGAGCCGACCACGCAGCCGTCGGCGACTTTCAGCACGTCGGCAACGGTCGCATGCTTCACGCCGGTGTTGGCCAGCACCGGCACATCCGGCACCACCTTCTTCACCGCTTCAAGGTCCGACAAAGCCGCCGCCTCGCCGGTGATGACGCCGGACACCAGGATGGCATCGGGAATCGAGGAGAACACGGCACTGCGGGCCCGGTCGGGCAGGTTGCGCTGGTCGAGCGACCAGGCGAATTCGGCAGAGATATTATACATCAGCGCCAGCTCCTTTCGGCCCAGCCGGTCGCGATAGCGCATGGCGGCCCCGGCATCGGGCAGCCACATCCCCATGTCGGAGGCATGCGTTCCGGTGAAGATCTCGCGGGCGAAGACGGCGCCCGTCGCGGCGGCGAGCGCCATCGTGGCCATCGGGTCCCACAGAACATTGACACCAAAGGGCACGGTGATTTCGTGGCGTACCTGGCCTATGATATAGGCCATGGTGGCGGTCGATGCGGCATCGACCTTGAACTCATAGGGCCGGTCGTTCTCGTTACCGAACATCACGGCGTCAACACCGGCCTCCTGCAGCGCCTTCAAATCCTTGCGCACGCCGCTCAAAAGCCCCGCCAATCCGGCGTCGGCGTCGTAGAGGGGTGCACCCGGCAGGGCGCCGAAATGCACCATGGCGATGACCGGCTTTCCGGTCTTGAACAGCTGGCGGAACTTGAGCGACATTCTGGCCCCATTCTTTCAATGTGCATGTTGCGACACAAATTGCTATCGGATCAACTTCACGCCCGCAAGCCCGCGAGGACATGCCTTGACCGCAATTCAGACCCGCTTCGGCTATGCCACCCGCCTCAATGGCTTCAAGGCCGATGCCGCCAGGGTGTGGCCCGGCCGCAACCGCATAACCGCGCTGGATTTGATCGAACGCGCCGCCACGGTTCCCGGTCTCTCGGCGGTTGATTGCAACTTTCCAGACCATCTCGACGGCACGGCACCGAAAGATATCCGCGCCCGGCTCGATCAACTCGGCATCAGTCTCAATGGCTTTGCCATGCGCTATTATTCCGATCCCGGTTTCAAGAAGGGCGCACTGGCGCATCCCGATGCGGCGATGCGGGCCAAGGCCCTCGACCTCACGCTTCGCGGCCTCGATGCCTTGGCGGAAGCCGGCGGCAACCTGATGACGCTGTGGCTGGGCCAAGATGGTTTCGATTATTCCTTCCAGGCGGATTACCTCAAGCTGTGGGACCAAACAGCGGAGGCCTTGCGCGTGATTGCCGCGCATAATCCGGCCATCGACATTTCGATCGAATACAAACCCAACGAGCCCAGGGCCTTCAGCCTGCTGCCCGACGCCGGCACAACCCTGCTGATGGTGGCCGATGTCGACGCCAGAAACATGGGGGTGACGCTCGACTTCGCCCATGTTCTGTATGCGGATGAAATGCCGGCCTATGCGGCGGCCCTCATCGCGCGGCGCTCGCGGTTGCTGGGCGTGCATCTGAACGATGGCTATGCAAAACGCGATGACGGGTTGGTGGCCGGCAGCGTGCATGTGATCCAGACGCTCGAGTTGCTATATGTCCTCGACAAGATCGGTTACCGCAATGCCATCTATTTCGATACCTTCCCGGATGCGGTGGGGCTCGATCCGGTGGCCGAGTGTTCGGCCAACATTTCCGCCGTCGAGGGCATGGCGCGGGTGCTCGACAGGCTCAAGGGCAATGCCGCGCTCGCGGCGGCGATTGCCGCGCAGGACGCGGTGGCAAGCCAGCGCATCCTGCAATCGGCACTCTATGGTGAGGCATGATCGAGGTTGCGGTTGTCGGTTCGCTGCATCTCGATATCATGGTGGCGGCGCCACGGTTACCGGCACTCGATGAAACGCTGATCGGTTCGTCCTGGGGCACGAAGTGCGGTGGCAAGGGTGGCAACCAGGCGGTGGCTGCTGCACGCTTCGGGGCGTGCGTTGGCTTTGGCGGCCAGACGGGCGCCGATGATTTCGGCCAGAGGCTGCGGCGCAATCTTGCCGATGCCGGCGTCGATATCAGCCATGCCGGCATCGACCCCCGTACTGGCAGCGGCATGAGCGTCGCCATCACCGAGGCGCAGGGCGAGTATGGCGCTGTGGTGGTGTCAGGCGCCAATCTGACGATTGCCGCCGGGAAGGTTGCCGAGCAGTGGGCAGGCTTGTGGGATTGCAGGATACTGCTCTTGCAAAACGAGATTGACGAAGCCGTCAATCTGGCGGCGGCATCGGCAGCCAAGGCGCGGGGGGCGGTTGTTGTGCTCAACGCCGCACCAGCCCGCCACATCGCTCCGGCGCTGCTTGGTCTTGTCGATGTGCTGGTGGTGAACCGCGTCGAAGCGGCCATGCTTTCCGGCCATGACGATGCCGAAGCAGCCCTCAAGGCCCTTCATCGCTCATCGCTCGATGTCGTGTTGACGCGCGGGGCCGAAGGCCTGTCGCTGCTCAACCGAAGCGGTACGCATGACTCTCTGCAGGCGCTGCCGGTGAAGATGGTTTCAAGCCATGGCGCGGGCGACTGCTTCTGCGGAGCGCTTGCCGCCAGGCTCGCGCAAGGCGACGATCTAACGTTGGCGTGTGCTTATGCCCGCACTGCCGCCGGCCTCTTCGTCGCCATGACGGAAGAGCAGCGGCCCGGCCTATCGGACCAAATGGTTCGTGAGCGGATGAAATAACCCGGCAGCGGTGTGCTACCGGCAAATATGGACGGTTCCCGGTTGCCGTAGACCGCGGCCCACGGCTGGGTTAGTATGGCGTTGCTGGTGGGCTGTCTCATCCCGAGGCTGGGCCGGCACAATGGGGGACTACAATGGATATCGTGTCACTTATCATCCAGTTGATCGCCGGCGCGGTGGGCGGTAACGCGGCCGGTGCGGCGATGAAGGAGAAGAGCCTCGGCAGCACGGGCAATTCGATTGCCGGCGCAATTGGCGGCCTCATCCTCGGCCAGATCGTATCGCGCATGACCGGCGGCGCCGTAACACCCGATGCAGCCGCGGCTGTTGCTTCCAACCTCGACATCGCCTCGATCATCAAGAATCTGATAGGCGGCGGCGTCGGCGGCGCGGTGCTCGCGGCGATCGGCGGCATGATCAAGAACCGCTGAAAACAACTAAACCCGCCGCGCCTGGACAAGCGCGGCGGGTTCATCTCTACTGCACGTCCGAATTAACGGTTCTTGCCTTTGCCCGAGGACTTGGAGCCGTCCTTGGTGTTGCCCTTTGAGCCGTCTTTGGCAGCCTTTTCAGCGGCCTTATTGGCGTCCCTCAGATCCTTCAGCGCGCCCTTGGCGGCCTTTTCGGCGGCCTTGTTGGCTTGCTTGAGTGCCTTCACGGCGTCCTTGGCGGCCTTGTCGTCAGCCGCTTTCTTGGCGGCCTTTACGGCGGCCTGATTGGCCTTCTTGAGATCCTTCAGCGCGTCCTTGGCGGCATCCACTGCGGCCTTGTTGGCATCCTTGAGCGCCTTCACAGGATTGACGGAATCGTCATCGTCCTCACCTGAGTCGTTATCGTTGTCATCCGTGCCGTCATCGTTGTCATCCGTGCCGTCGTCGTTGTCGTCGGTGCCGTCATCGTTGTCGTCCGTGCCGTCGTTATTGTCATCGGTGTCATCATCATTGTTGTCGGTGTCATCATCACCGCCACCGCTGGAATCGCCGCCATCGTCAGTGCCACTGCCGGAGTCGTGGGCCTGGGCGGCGGTTGCGGAGAAGGGCTGATATTTGCCGGCAACCGGGCCGAGGCCGTAGATGCCGAGGCCAAGGAGTAGGGCCATAAGGGATGTCGAGTAGCGCATGGGTTGTTCCTCTCGTTAAATGGGTGCTTCACTCTTGAAGACCCGAGCACCATGCCGCAGCGGCGCTGACAGCTTGATGAGATGCGCTGTCAGCTAAATATCAGGAACTCTAAAGCTTGCTTTCGGTTATCGATTCAATTTTGGGAAAGTATCCGCGTAGGCCTTGCGAAGCTCCGCCTTCTGCACCTTTCCCATGGCGTTGCGGGGCAGTTCGGAACGCACGAAAATGCGCCTGGGTACCTTGAATTTCGCCAGCGTTTCCGAGAGCTTGATAATCATCCCGGACTCGGGCGGCAGGGCCGTCCGGGTGGTCACGACCGCCACCACGGCTTCACCAAGATCGGGGTGGGGAACGCCGATAACCGCTGATTCACCAATTTCCGGAAAGCCATCGAGCAGGTCCTCGATCTCCTTGGGGTAGATATTGAATCCTCCTGAAATGATCAGGTCCCTGGCGCGGCCAACGATCGTCACGCGGCCTTGGGGCTCGATCAAGCCAAGATCGCCGGTGATGAAGTAACCATCGGCGGTAAACTCTTGCCCGGTCTTTTCGGGCAGGCGCCAGTAACCTTGAAAGACATTGGGGCCCTTGACCTCAAGGACGCCGGGCTGCTCGCCCTGGATGCGGACCGCCACATCGGGCAGCGCAAAGCCCACGGTGCCAGGAACGCGCGCCCCGTCATAGGGGTTGGAGGTGATCATGCCGGTCTCGGTCATGCCATAGCGTTCGAGAATGGCATGGCCGGTCAGTGCCTCGAAGCCGCGGTGCGTTTCGGCGAGCAATGGCGCGGAGCCACACACGAACAGCCGCATGTTGCGGGCAGTTTCGGCGCTGAAATCTTGTGTCCCTAGCAGCCTGGTGTAGAACGTCGGAACCCCCATCAGCAGCGTGGCCTCAGGCATCGCTTTGATCAGACCCGGCACATCGAGCTTGCCGAACCAGACGATTTCGGCGCCCGACAGGAAAGCGGTGTTGAGCGCCACAAAGAGACCATGCACATGAAAGACCGGCAGCGCATGCAGCAACCGGTCGGCACGGGTGATGCGCCACAGCTGCACAAGCGTTGCCGCATTGGAGCGTAAGTTTCCGTGGCTGATCATGGCGCCCTTGGAGTGCCCGGTGGTGCCCGACGTATAGAGGAGCCCCGCGAGATCATCAGAGCAGCGCTCCGCTGTCTCGTGGCGGTCATCCATCTGGGCGGCCATGCTGGAGAGCGAGCCTTCGCCCGCCGCATCGAGATTGACAACGGCGAACACCTTGTGACGGTCGGCGAGTTTGCGCAGCGACTGCTGGCGGGTGGGATCGCCGACGATCAATTTCGGTTGGGCATCGCCGATGAAATAGCCGACTTCGCTTTCGGTATAGGCGGTGTTCAAGGGCTGATAGACGCCACCGGCTTTCAGCACGCCTAAATAGAGCAGCACACTGGCGATGGATTTCTCCACCTGCACGGTGACGCGGTCGCCGGGCTCGACACCCAGAGCAGCAATGGCATTGGCATAGCGCGCGGCACCGGCCAGAAGATCGTCGAAACTCAGGCGCTGGCTGCCGCCGGCGGTGACGATGGCCGTCCTGCCGCCGCCCGCGCGGAAACTGGCTTCGAAGCTGCAATAGAGGTTTTGATTCGACACTTAGAATATTCTTTCCGTCAAAACACCGTCATGTGCCTGTCATTCTGCGTCGGCACATTCGTTCATGCGGGCCAAGGTTCTTCTGTCTCGCACACCCCAACTGCCCTCCATGCCGCGGTGCTCGGGTCCTTCGGCCCCTCTGGACCTCAATGCACCCGGCATGGTTTTTCTTTTTCAGGCCTCGAGAAAGGCCTTCATGCGCTTCAGGGCTTCGCGGATATCGGCTTCGCTTGCGGCATAGGAGAGGCGCATGTAGCCCTTGCCATTGGCGCCGAAGCTTTCGCCGAAGATCAGCGCCACATAGGCCTTGTCGAGCAACTCGCGGGCGAGATCGCGCGACGCCCAGCCGGTGCCTTCGATATTGGGGAAGGCATAGAAAGCGCCACCCGGCACCCGGCAGCGCACGCCCTTGATGGCGTTCAGACCGGCCACCACGATGTCGCGGCGTCTCTGAAAACTTTTGCGGAAAGCCTCGATCTCGTCCATCGGCCCGGTGATGGCGGCAAGCCCCGCCATCTGGGTGGCGACACTGGTGCAGGAGTGATCCACCGTGATAAGTTTCTTCACATATTCGATCAGGTGCTTTGGCCAGATGCCGAACCCCAGCCGCCAGCCGGTCATGGCGAAGGTCTTCGACCAGCCGTCGAGAATGATGGTGCGGTCGCGCAAGTCCGGAAAGCTCAGGAAGCTCACGAAATCGACGCCGTCATAGACCTGGTGGCTGTAGATTTCATCGGAGAGGATCGCCACATGCGGATGCTTGGCAAGGCCATGCGCCAGCTTGGTGATTTCCTGTCGCGACACGACACCACCCGTCGGATTCGCTGGCGAATTGATGATAATAAGCCTGGTGGCCGGCGTGATCAGCGCCAGCACTTCCTCGGCATCGAAGCCGAAGTCCTTTTCCTCGCGGATCGGATAGGGCACCGGTGTTGCGCCGCTGGAGCGCGCCGCATCGCGGTAAGGCGGAAAGCCCGGATCGGGATAGAGGATTTCGGCACCGGGTCCACCAAACATCTGGCAGGCGAAATAGAAGGTCACCTTGCCGCCCGGCACGATCACCACTTCATCGCCGGAGATTGGCGCATTGAAACGCTTGCCCACATATTGCGCCACGGCGTCACGTAGCACTACCAGCCCCTGCGGCGAACTATAGCCATGCGGCCCATCGCGCACCGCTTTCTCGGCGGCTTCCAGAATATGCTTCGGCGGCGAGAAATCGGGTTGGCCGATGCCTAAGTTGATGACCGGATGGCCCTTGGCCTTCAGCGCATTGGCGCGGTCAAGCACGGTGAAGGCGGTTTCTTCCTCGATGGCGGCAATGGCGGGGTTGATTTTCAGCATCAGGTCACATCATCAATTGCGGGGTCAAGCAGGTGGCTGACATTGCGTCCGCCGTGGCCTGTTTCTACGGCTTTCGCGAAGATTTCCGCAACGGATTCCGTCAGGTGCGTTGTGCAACCCAGCTTGGCGGCCAGTTCGGTGTAGTAGGCGATGTCCTTGTTGGCGTTGGACAGGGCAAAGCGGTAGCCATCGAAATCGCCCTTCAAGGCGGGTTCCACCATCTTCCTCAGCACGCCGGAATTGCCGGAACCGTTGAGCATCACCTCATAAAGGTCGCGCCAGTCGATCTGGGCAAGCCTGGCCGCGCCAAAGGCTTCGGCCACCAGCGCCACCATGCCGGTGACGAGATAATTGGAGATGAGCTTGGCGGTGTGGCCCGAACCCGGTGGACCAAAGTGCTTGATCGTCGTGGCAAAACAGGCGAGCAGCGGCGCGATGCGTGTAAAGGTCTCCGCATCCGCCCCGCAGAGCACGCCAAGCGCCCCAAGTTCAGCCTGTTCCGGCCCGCCGGTCAGCGGGATGTCGGCATAGGCCACACCCAGCGCTTTCAGATCATGGGCGAGTTGGCGCGTCGCCTCGGGCGCGGAAGTGCCGGAATCGAGGATGATCTGGCCCTGCCGCAAATGCGGCTTCAATCCGGCAATGGTGTCCGCCACAACCTTCGATGTCGTGACGCAAAGCAGGATGACATCGGCCCGGGCAATGTCCGCCAAAGCCCTCACCTCTTCAGCACCCCTTGCCACCAGATCGTCGATGGGACCACGATTGCGGTGGGCAATGACACTCAACGCGTGGCCATGCTTCAACAGATTGACAGCCATGCCATGGCCCATCATGCCACTGCCGATCAGCCCGATGTGCATGCTTGCCTCCTCCATCCGCCGCCGCTAGGGTCCGCTCCGAAAAATCAGGAGCATTCCATCATGGCGCTGCATCGCAATTTCATCAATGGCGAATGGCTCGACGGCAAGGGGGTTCGCGAGAACATCAACCCGTCGGATATCACCGATATCGTCGGCGAATATGCCCAGGCCGACAAGGCGCAGGCGGAAGCCGCCATAGCAGCCGCTAAGGCAGCACAACCGGTTTGGGCGGCGACCACGCCGCAGCAGCGTGCCGATGCGCTCGAGTTCATCGGCACCGAGCTCCTGGCCCGCAAGGATGAGATCGGCAAGCTGCTGGCCCGCGAGGAAGGTAAACCCCTCGTCAACGGCATTGCCGAGACGACGCGCGCCGCTCATATTTTCAAGTTTTTCGCGCAGGAATGCTTGCGCAGCGAAGGTGTGGCCTTGGCCTCGGTGCGCCCCGGCGTCGATATTCTGGTGACGCGCGAACCAGTGGGCGTCGTCGGCCTCATCTGCCCGTGGAATTTCCCGATCGCCATTCCGGCCTGGAAAATGGCGCCGGCCATCGCCTTCGGCAACACGGTCGTCTTCAAGCCAGCTGATCTGGTTCCGGGCTGCGCCTGGGCGCTGGTCGAAATCGCCTCGCGGTCGGGCCTGCCCAAGGGGGTGCTCAATCTGGTCATGGGCCGCGGCGCGGTGGTCGGCCAGACCATGCTCGAATCGCGCGATGTCAATGCCATCTCGTTTACCGGCTCGGTCGAGACGGGTGCCAAGGTCGCCATGGCCTGTGCGACGCGCGGCGCCAAGTATCAGCTTGAAATGGGGGGGAAAAATCCGCTGGTGGTCATGGACGACGCCAATCTCGATATCGCGGTGAACTGCGCGCTCGACGGCGCCTTCTACCAGACTGGCC
>JANPCS010000199.1:0-1800 GCA_031431065.1 Hyphomicrobiales bacterium
AGCAACTGGGCTATAGCGGCTTGAACTTCGACATCGCCAGCACCGGCACGATGAGCCTCAAGGGCGACAATGTCGACTATGCCTTCGATGTGGGCATCACCGGGCGCGATATCGCCACCATCAAACTCGCCCTGTCGGCTGGCGATATTCCGCTCGCCGTCTATGCCCAGCTGCAGAAGATGCAGGAGGCCGGCCAGCAGCCGGATGTCAGTGCGCTGCTGCCGCAGATCCAGGGTATCTCGCTGGCCAACGCCTCGATCCGCTTCGAGGACCAGTCGATCACCAAGAAAGTGTTGCCGATGATCGCCGCCATGCAGGGCATGGACGAGAAAACGATGCTCGCCTCCGTCGGCCCGATAATGCAGATGGGTCTGATGCAGCTGCAGAACCAGGCCTTCGCCGATCAGGCGCTGGCTGCCGTCAACGCCTTCCTCGACGATCCGAAGTCGCTCACCATCTCGGCGAAACCGGCAAGCCCGGTCAAGGTCTCGGACCTGATGACGCTGAACCCCGCCGCACCTGGCGAAGCCATCACCAAGCTGGGGGTGAGCGTCAGCGCCAACGATTGAGGCTTTCTCGCATCTTTACTTTCGTCATGGCCGGGCTTCGTCCCGGCCATCTTTTTGTGCGGATGAAGATGCCCGGGACAAAGCCCGGGCATGACGAATTATTGGAATGGCGTCACGTCTCCGGCAGGTTCAGCCGGATGTGGAGTTCGCGCAGTTGCTTGGGCGTTGCTTCGGAAGGGGCACCCATCAGCAGATCTTCGGCTTGCTGGTTCATCGGGAACAGCACCACTTCGCGGATGTTGGGCTCGTTGCACAGCAGCATGACGATACGATCGACGCCCGGCGCGATGCCGCCGTGCGGGGGTGCGCCATACTGAAAGGCGCGGTACATGCCGCCGAATTTTTCGAGCAGCACGGATTCGGGGTAGCCGGCGATCTCGAAAGCTTTCTTCATCACCTCGGGGCGATGGTTGCGGATGGCGCCGGACGACAACTCCACGCCGTTGCAGACGATGTCGTATTGATAGGCCAGGATGTCGAGCGGGTCCCTGGTTTCCAGCGCCTCGAGGCCGCCTTGCGGCATGGAGAAGGGATTGTGCGAGAAGTCGACCTTCTTGTCGTCTTCGTTCCACTCGTACATCGGGAAGTCGACGATCCAGCAGAACTTGAAGCAGTCTTTTTCCGAGAGATCGAGCTCGGTGCCGATCTTGTTACGGGCCTCACCGGCGAACTTGTAGAATTTCTCCGGACGGCCGGCGACAAAGAAGCAGGCATCGCCAGTGGCAAGGCCCAGCTGCGTACGGATCGCTTCAGTACGCTCGGGGCCGATGTTCTTGGCAATAGGGCCAGCAGCTTCCAGCATTCCACGAGGGGCGCGGAGTTCGTCGCGGTTGCGAGAGCTGTCTCTTACTTCCTCAAGTGTGCCTCGTTCATGATCGATTGGTTGTTCCTCACGCCAGAAAACGTAGCCCAAGCCCGGCTGTCCCTGACTCTGGGCGTAAGAATTCATGCGGTCACAGAAGGCCCGGCTTCCGCCTTTTGGAGCTGGAATGGCCCAGACTTCGATCTTGGGATCGGAGGCGATCATGCCGGCGAAGACCTTGAAGCCTGAACTGGCGAAGTGTTCGGTCACGGCCTGCATCTTGATCGGATTCCTCAAGTCCGGCTTGTCGGTGCCATACCAGCGGATCGAATCGCGATAGGCGATGTGCGGGAACTTCTGCGTCACGGGAAGACCGCCGCCAAATTCCTCGAAGACGCCGCGCAGCACCGGCTCCACCGCGTTGAACAC
>JANPCS010000200.1:0-7857 GCA_031431065.1 Hyphomicrobiales bacterium
CGCGAAGCATCTCGGCAAATTCCAGGAAGCCGACAACGGCACCTTGTTCCTCGATGAAGTGGCCGAACTGCCGCTCGATATGCAGGTGAAACTGTTGCGCGCCATCCAGGAGGGCGAAATCGACCCGGTCGGCTCGCGCAAACCGGTGAAGGTCAATATACGCCTGGTCTCGGCCTCCAACCGCAACATGATCGAGATGGTGAAGGCCGGCCAGTTCCGCGAGGATCTCTACTACCGCCTCAACGTCTACCCGATGATGGTGCCGCCGCTGCGTGACCGCAAGGAGGACATTCCCGCGCTGGTTGACCATTTCATCACCCGCTTCGCCGCCGAGGAAGGCCGCAAGGTGCGCGGCATCACCGCCGAAACCCTGGAACTGCTCAAGCTCTATGCCTGGCCCGGCAATGTCCGCCAGCTTGAAAACACCGTGTTCCGCGCCATGGTGCTGTGCGAAGGTGATCGCCTCGAGATCCAGGATTTCCCGCAGATCGCTTCTCTGGTTGAAGGTTACGAGATCAAGATCCCGCCCGCCCCGCAGCTGGCACCAAAGCCCCCAATGCCGCAAGGCATCGCCGCTATCGCCGGTGGTCACCCGATGCCGCGCCAGGCTGGCCCGGCGGTGGCCGACGGTGTTTCCTATGGCATATCGGTGGTCACCGACGGCGGCCATATCCGCAAGCTCGAAGAGGTCGAGGCCGACATGATCCGCCTGGCGCTCAACCGCTATCAGGGGCAGATGTCGGAGGTCGCCCGAAAGCTGGGTATCGGCCGCTCCACGCTCTACCGCAAGATGAAAGACCTTGGCCTTGAAGAAGCGGCAGGCTAGTAACAATTTGTTGTAAAGAGTCACTTCCCGGCTGGGGCGGCACGGGCTAGAGTGGCAGCCTGTGGTTGAGGCTGCCGTCGCTTGAAGTAGGGTTGGATGAACAAGTCAGCGAAATTTCTGGTGTTAACAGGGCTTGCACTGGCGGTCGGCATCACCTCGGCCATGGCCGATTCCACCATCCGCAAACGCAAGAAATCGCTGTTTGAGAGCATTTTCGGCCAATCGTCAGAGAGCCGCGCCGAACGCAAGGAGCGCCGTCAGCGCCGCATATTTGGCGAAAAGTGGTGGCAGGAGAACGAACGTAATGGTGTGCGTATCATCAATGGCCAGGAAATCTCCAGAAACAAAGCCAACGAGGATCGCAACCGCCGCAACCGCAATGTCCTCAATGGCGATGACGATCCCGAAGGCGATCCCGGCTTCGGCATGGGTAATCTCACTTATGCTCCAGACAAGCTGGTGCCCCTTAGCGGTTTGAAATTCACCGAGCCCCGCCCGGTCGAAGCTTCAGCCGGTCTGATCTTTGATGCCCTTGTGGCGCCCGAAGCCAGCATGCGCGTCCGTGAGGATATCCGCGTTGCTTTGGCCAGCCATTACAAGAGCCAGAATTTCCGCCCCATCTGGCTGGAGAACGGCAAGCTCTCGGCCCGTGCCGTCGAGGTCGTGAAGCTCCTGGCCGACGCCGACAGCGAGGGTCTCGCTGCCGAAAGCTATCTGCCGCCTACTCTCGTCACATTCGCCGCAAGCCCGCCGGATACCGACCCTGCAGCAATGGCCAGGCTCGACATCGAGTTGTCCGCTGCTGCGCTCAAATATGCCCGCGATGCCTCGGGCGGCCTGTTCGATCCGCGCCGCCTGTCGCTCTACAATGACCTGTCGCCAGCCTGGGCTGCGGCCGGGCGGTCGATCAAGGTTCTGGCCTGGTCGCCCTATGCCGCAGAATATTTGCGCAGTCTGCATCCAGCCCATCCGGCTTATGCCAAGATGAAGGCAGCGCTCGCCGATTTCCGCAAGACCGTCACCACGCCTTCCACGATCGAACAGATTGCCGATGGGCCGATCGTCAAGAAGGGCAAGTCCGACCCGCGCATTCCAGCCGTCCGCCAGCGTCTGGCCGATCTCGGCTATCCCGATGCCCTTGAAGCGGCCGGCGATCCGGAAATTCTCGACGCCGATCTTTCGGTGCGCTTGCGGCTGTTTCAGAAATCGATGGCCATCAAGATGTCCGGCGCGCTGGGGCCACAGACCGTGAAGGCACTGAATTCAGACCACTCGGCGGCTAGCGAAGCGAAGCTGCTCAACAACCTGGAACGCCTGCGCTGGCTGCCGAAAGACCTTGGCAGCCGCTATGTCTTCGTCAATCCGCCGGCCTTCGAGGTGCGGGTGATCGACAAGGGACAAACCGTCTGGGAGAGCCGCGTCATCGTCGGCAAGGCCATGACCCAGACATCGGCTTTCCATGACGATATGGAAACCGTGGTGTTCAACCCGTCCTGGGGCGTGCCGCCATCGATCATCGCCAACGAATATCTGCCGAAGCTGCGCAATGATCCGGGTTACCTCGATCGCATCGGCTTCAAGGTGGTCAATTCGCAAGGCAAGGTGGTGCGCTCGAGTTCGGTTGACTGGTGGAGCTATGGCGGCAAGGTGCCCTATGGCATCCAGCAGCCGCCGGGCGTGAAAAACGCCCTTGGCGAATTGAAGTTCCTGTTTCCAAATTCGCACAACATCTACATGCACGACACACCCAACCGCGAACTCTTCGACAATGATGTCCGTGCCTATAGCCACGGTTGCGTGCGCGTCCAGAACCCGCGCGAGTTTGCCATGGTGATCCTCGGTTGGGACCCGATCAAGGTCGATGAGTATGTCGATTCCGAGAAGAGCCAGTCGATCAAGCTGCCGGAGAAGATTCCCGTGCACATCACCTATTTCACCGCCTGGCCGGATGAAAATGGCGGGATCGCCTATTTCAACGACATCTACGGCCGCGACAAAACCATGGAAAATGCCCGCTCGGCGATCATTCTGGCGCAGCGCTGACGGAGCGGGAATCCGGGCGTGAGCCTCCCGGGACGTGATTTTTCTTCATCGCTTCGAATTTGAATCAAATTAAAGCCTTGTTAAACATAGGAGTTTACCATTCCTAATTGCCGCCTCACGGTGGCCTTATTGTTGTTCGAAACGCGAATTCAGTGTAATCGGGCTTTCTGTACCTCTAGTGGACAGTCTGGCCGGGGGCGCCAGAAGGAACCGGGACCAACCCGGTGGTGTGTGGGGTATGAGTTTGGACTGCAGGGAATCCGGATACCGTCAGACCTTGATCCAGCGTTGGAAAAACATCCTCGCCTCGACTGCGGTTGCCGCAAGTCTTGGACTTGGTGCCTTCTTGAACTGGAACGCCCCCGCCGTGTCGGGCGGCGAAACCCGCACGCTGTCGATCTATCATGTGCACACCAAGGAAAGCCTCACGGTCACCTATAAGAAGGACGGGAAATACATCCCCTCCGCCATGAAGAAGCTGAACTACATCCTGCGTGACTGGCGCCGCAACGAAACCATCACCATTTCGCCCAAGACTATCGACCTGATGTGGGAACTGCATGCCGACCTGGGCTCGAGGCGCCCGGTTCACATTGTTTCCGGCTACCGCAGCCCCAAGACCAATGCCTTCTTGAAGAAGATCGGCCGCAATGTCGCGCGCAAAAGCCAGCACATGGTCGGCAAGGCCATCGACATCTATTTCCCCGACGTGCCCACCGAGAAGATGCGCAATTCGGCGCTGGTGCGTCAGGTGGGTGGCGTCGGCTATTACCGCTCCGGCGGCGGCCCCACGGGCTTCCTGCATATCGACAGCGGCAGGGTGCGCCATTGGGGCCCCGGCATCAGCTCCAGCCAGATGGCCCGCATCATGCGCGACTACCGCAAGACGGTGGGCGCCCGCATCAACAAGAAAGGCATGGTCGCCGTCAAGGAAACCGAAGTCGCCGATGCGACCGCCTCTGGCCTGCCCTCGCAGCAGGATGGCGCAGGCTCCAAGAACAGCAAGAGCAAGAAGAAGGTTCCGCTCGAGTCAGCCTATTCCGAGGATGACGAGGAACTGGCCGGCATGAGCGAGGATGCTTCCGAAGCGCCCGCCAGGCCCAAGCTCACGACCGAGCCGCAACTGGTGGCCGAAGTGCCCGAGGACGTGGTCAAGGGTTACCCGGTGCCGAAGCCGCGACCGAAGCCCATCGAAGTGCTGATGATGGCTGCCGTCAACATGAAGATCGAACCGGCATCCGCTCCGCCGCCCAACTGGAACGATGGCCAGACGCATTCGCCCCTGGCGGGTGAAAGCATGGGCGTGGTTGAGGCCGCTGAAACCATGATGGAACCGGAGATCAACGCCGGCGAAAAAGGCAGCCTCACCGCCGAAATCATGTCGGGTGAAAGTTCTACCGTGCCGGTCATCAAGTCGATCACCGCGTCGGCCTCCGGCGATGACCTGTTCTGGTGGCCGCAGCAGCTGGTCTTCGATACCGACAAGGCGGTGCGCCGCGATGGCGCGCCGCAAGCCTTCGGCGAAAGCCTCGCAGGCCTGCTGCCCGGCATCGAGGAAGCCCAGGCCGATACCTCGCCGCAATTGCCGCGCCTCGCCGTCGCTTCCATGACCTCGATGCAGGCCACCGGCAGCGGCAAGGGCGACATGCTAATCGTCAACCGCGCCGGCAAGGGCGGGTTGATGATGAATGCCCCGGCGCTGCAAAAGAAGATCAAGCTCGGCCAGCTCGAAAGCAATTAAACGCAGTGCGGTGCTGATCCTCGCCGGTCAGCCTGCCGCAAGTCCGATGCCGGAGTGTCGATTGACGCCAGCAACGCAATCGGAACCAGCCGCATGAACTTTTTGAAACTCTTTCTCGGAGCCGCCGCAGCGCTGATGTTGGTGTCCGGCCCGGCCACGGCCGCATGCGATGCGGGCAACTTTCCGATCGCCGTCGATATCGGCCACACCGCGCAGTCGCCGGGTGCCATCTCGGCGCATGGCCGCGGCGAATTCGAATTCAATCTGGCGCTCGGCCGGAACGTGGCCGCCGCACTGCGCAGCGCCGGTTTTCCGGCTGAGACGATCGTCATCGCAGGCGAAGGCAAGGCGCAATTGGCCAGACGCGTCGAACGCGCCAACGCCTTGGCGCCCCGCCTGCTGATTTCCATTCATCACGACTCAGTCCAGCAGCGCTACTTGAAGCCCTGGGAACACCAGGGCCGCCTGCTGAAACACGCCTGGCAATTCTCCGGCTTCTCGCTCTTCATCTCGCGCGCCAACCCGAAGTTCGAGGACAGCGCCATCTTCGCCACCCTCATCGCCGGCCAGCTCCTGAACGCCGGTCTGCACTTCACCACCCACCATGCCGAAAACATCGAGGGCGAAAGAAAGCCGCTGCTCGATCCTGAGCGCGGCATCTACGAGTACAAGAACCTCCGTATACTGAAGAATACGGATATGCCCGCCGTGCTCCTGGAGGCCGGCATCATCCTCAACCGCGACGAGGAACTGGCGCTGACGACACCACAACGCCGCCAAACCATCAGCGACGCTGTCGCTTTGGCAGCGCTGCAGATGTGTGGTGGAAAAGGTGCCGAAAGTTTGGCGCTTCGCTGAGACTTTGGGCTAACAGAAACACGTTCACGAGTAGACTCGAACTTTGCCGGAGTTTGCCGATATCTGTTAACAACTTTCCCTAACGCCACTTAGTGACTTGCGCCACGTCAACTGCCCTCGGTACCATCCACTATCCGTGGAGCTGTAGCCGTGCGCTTGTTGTTCACAGTTTTGGTTTTTCTGGCTTTCCTGCCACCGGCAGAGGCAGCACCCACGGCAGTTGAGTCCATTCCATGGGAGCATCGCGTCGAGGCGTTCTTTGAGCCAGACATGACGGTTCTCGATGTCATGCTGACCGTCGATCACATGATCGATCCCAGCTTGGAGCCTGATTCCGTTCGCAACGAGATTGATGAGCTTGCCAAGCATCTGATTCCGATGGCAGACACGACCGTTGGTGCGCATAGCAAACTCAATGTCTTGCGGCAGTTTCTCAATGAGGCCGGGACTTGGAACGGCAATCGGGCCTTTGCCTACGACTTGGCGGACCCGCTCGGAAAGAAACATGAACACAAACGACTAAGCCATTATCTCCGAACGCGACTCGGCAATTGCATCACCATGCCGATGCTCGTCTTGGTACTTGGCCGCAGGATCGGCCTCAACATGACGCTGGCCGTAGCACCCTTCCATTCCTTCGTGAAGTTCACCGACGATCGGGGACGCGAGTGGAATCTGGAGGCCACCAGTGGGTCCGGTTACACCCGCGTTCAGTGGTATCGCAAAAATCTGCCGATGACCGAGACCGCCATTACCAAAGGGACCTATCTCCGCGCCCTATCTGAGGAAGAGAACAAGGCGCTGATCGCGTCCATCCTCATCGACTGGGACATGGCATCGGACAATCCGGAACGTGCCATCACCACGGCAAACATTCTCCTCAAGCACGCACCGCGCTCCGTCAGCCTCTATCTCTGGCGCGGCTCGGCCTATGCCAAGTTTCTGCAAAAGAATGTGCTCGCGATGTTTCCCGATACCGAGAACGTCCCGCCGGAAATCCGCATCTATGCCGACGCTCTCCTTGAACAGAACCTCGCAGACTTCCAACAGGCCGAAGCTTTGGGTTGGACCGAACAGGACGGTGTGCAGCAGTGAATACAATCAAACAACAGACGTTTCGAAGGGCTGGAAACAAACCCATGCAACGCATCGCTCTTGTCGCGAAAATTCTCGCCCTCTGTGCCATCTTGCTTTTGACCCCAAACCGCACCGCCGAAGCTCGCTTCCTGTCGCCTGACAATTGGGACCCGTGGCTACAGGGGGTCGATATCAACCGCTATGCCTACTCCGGCAACGACCCAATCAACCAGAGCGATCCAAATGGGCATCAGGGGATCGGAGATAACGGTGGTCCGCCATTGGATGACGGAGCTGACGGCTATATTGGTAATGACATCGTCGGGCCAGGTGACATTGAGATTTTCCGCATCGATGGTACCACTGCCAGTGATCAATTTGGGCGAATGCTTCAAGGTGCGTTACTTGGGCTAGCAGGCGAAGTGCTCATTAATAATGGGAAAATACAAGACCACCATTTGCTTGTAGACACGCTCAAAAACAACCAAACGCTCAAGAACCTTGGAGTCAACATTCAGTCTCGTGGCAATATCGTAAAGGCAATACAGAACGGATATGCGGAAGGCCATCGGAGATACAGCCAAAGAGTTGTGAGTGACGTGAATGATATTTTGCGGCAGTACAACGCCGGAGCGATATCTGCTAGAGCAGCATTGAAACAACTCGCAGACCTTCGAAGGACACTTCGGCGTGAGCTTAAGGAAGATCCGTTTCAATTGGCCAAGAAGAAAAGCGAATTCAAGAAGGAAGAGGAAAAATCGCGATTGAATTCCGAGGCTTCAAAATCACAAGGGACAACAGGCGGGAATAGTGGTGATTGCCGTGGTAGAGAATGCGAATAAAGTGCACTAAACTTGGAGTGAAATTCAAAAGTAATGGCTTGGGTTTGGGACTTACCTCGAGAAACTGAGTTTGACGCTGACTTCGACTACAAGGCGTCAGCTCCGATGGATTTCACGGAATATCTTTCGGACAAGCCGATCGATGCTTCGTTGCTTCCGGTGTTCCGTTCTCGGTCCAAGCTATCCCGCTTCAAAAAGCTGCATTGCCCCCCTTTCAGCGCATCGATTGCGATAGACTCCACCTGGAAGACAATCATCGAGCAGTTCGTACCACCGTCAAGAGTTCAGTTCCTTCCAATCCGGCTCATCGCACGTGGCGAGATATGTGATGACTACATGTGGGTAATCCCGTTTGATCGTGTCACTTGCATCGACAAAGATAAATCAGTCGTTACAAGAAAACATGAGACTCCAAATCGCACACTCATTTTCGGTGTTCACTCCATCGTGCATTTTCCTGATTGTCTCGG
>JANPCS010000201.1:0-5250 GCA_031431065.1 Hyphomicrobiales bacterium
GCCAGACGGTCGGTCTTGAATTTCGGGTCACGGTCGATCGTCGCGGTAACGCGTTGCGGCTCGCCGTCGAAGATGAAGCGCGACACGGTGATCGGATAACAGCCGATGTCGAGCAGGCCGCCGCCGCCGATGTCCGCCTTGTTGCGCACGTTCTTCGCATCGCGGTTGAAATAGGAGAAGAACACCTGGATGGCGCGGACGTCGCCGATCTTGCCCTTCTTCACCAGGTTGCGCACCGCCAGCCATTGGCTGGCATGGCGCACCATGAAGGCCTCGGCGATGTGCACGTCCTTGGGCGCCTTGCGCAATTGCGCCGCCTCCTTCGCCGTGATGGCGATCGGCTTCTCGCACAGCACATGCTTGCCGGCCCGGGCCGCCGCCAGTGTCAGCGGCACATGAAGGTGATTGGGAAGCGGATTATAGACGGCCTCGATCTCGGGATCGGCAAGCATCTCCTCATAGGAGCCATAGGCCTTGGCGATACCGAGCTTGCCGGCCCATTCCTGCGCCGTCTTCAATTTGCGCGACGAGATCGCCACGATTTCGATGTCCTTGCTCTTCAGCATGCCGGGCAGCACCTTGGCCACGCCGATGTTCGCCGTCGAGATAATGCCCCACTTCACAGGTTTCATGGTCTTGCCTCCCAGATTCCGCTGCACGTCTTAGAGTGGATTGCGCCGCATGGATAGATGGTTCGCATGTCGCCGCAACGCTGTTTTGCGCCGTTCGAATGCGGAATTTCTGTCCGGAATTCGCTATCTTGACGCGGTGATGACGAAAAGCTGTAGTCTGCCGCATCGCCCCGAGATGCCCCATGCAAGCGGGCATCCCGGCACAAAACGAGAGGGAGAGAACATATGAATTCGAAATCAAATCTGCTGGCGGCGGCGTTCCTGCTGGGAACCTGCCTCGCCACACCGGCAAATGCCGGAGACGCCGAAAGCTGCAAGGCGGTGCGCTTCGCCGATGTCGGCTGGACCGACATCCAGGTGATCACCGGCATCGCCTCGATCATGTTCGATGCGCTGGGCTATCAATCGGAAGTCAAGACACTGTCGGTGCCCGTCACCTATGCTTCGATGAAGAACAAGGACATCGATGCCTTCCTCGGCAACTGGATGCCGAGCATGACCGCCGACGTGAAACCTTATTTCGACGATAAATCGGTCGAACAGCTCGCCGTCAACCTCGAGGGCGCCGGTTATGGCGTCGTCGTGCCGCAATATGTGGCTGACGCAGGCGTCAAGAACATCACCGACATGGTGGCTCACAAGGACAAGTTCAATTCCAAGTTCTACGGCATCGAAGCCGGCAACGATGGCAACCGCATCATCACCACGATGATCGAAGACACCAAGAATAAACTCGAAGGTTTTGAACTCGTCGAAAGCTCGGAGGCGGGCATGCTGACGGAGGCCGAAAAGGCCATGAAGAACAACGAGTGGATCGCCTTCCTCGGCTGGACACCGCATCCGATCATGGGCGAGATGAAAATTCACTACCTGGGCGGCGTCGAGGAATATGGCTTTGGCGGCGCTACCGTTTATACCAACGTGCGGGCCGGCTATGCCACCGAATGCCCCAATGCCGGCAAACTTCTCGCCAACTACAAGTTCGACTTGAAAATGGAAGGCGAGATGATGGCGCCGGTCTTGAAGGACGGTGCCGATCCGAGGGACACGGCCATGAACTGGATGAAAGCCAACCCGGATACGGTGATGGGCTGGCTCAACGGCGTCACCACCCTCGACGGCGGCGACGCCACCGCCGCGGTCAAGGCTGCGCTCGGGGGCTGACACCCACCCCAACCCCTCCCCACAAGGGGGAGGGGCTTCGTAGTGACGCCAAAAGCGCAGGCCTGGGGGCAACATGGATCCGGTTAGTCAATTCATTCGAGCATGGAAGATTCCCATTGGCCAATGGGGAAAGTCGGTCTTCAGTTTTCTTGAAGACTATTTCCCCTGGCTGTTCGACGCGATCAAGGCATCCCTCAATTTTGTCGTCGAAGGCGCAACCTACCTGTTGCTCTTGGTGCCCCCCGTCGTCATGGCGTTGGCGGTAGCTGGTTTCGCGTACTGGCTGCAGAGGTCGTGGAAACTGGCGCTCGCCGTGTTGCTTGGCCTGCTCTTCATCATCAATCAGGGCCTGTGGAAAGAAACCATACAAACGCTGGTTCTGGTCGTCGGATCAACCGCCATTTCAATGGCGGGCGGCGTGCCACTCGGTATCTGGGCGGCGCACAAGCCCAAAGTATGGCAGGTGTTGCAGCCAACACTCGATCTCATGCAAACCATGCCGACATTCGTCTATCTGATCCCCATCCTGATCCTCTTCGGGCTGGGTGCGGCGCCGGCACTCATCGTCACCATCATCTTCGCCATGCCAGCCCCGGTGCGCATGACCTATCTCGGCATCACATCCATTCCGAAACCGATGATCGAGGCTGGCGAGAGTTTTGGCGCGACCAGGCGGCAATTGCTGTGGAAGGTGGAATTGCCGGCGGCCCTCCCGTCGATCATGGCTGGCCTCACCCAATGCATCATGTTATCGCTCTCGATGGTCGTCTTCGCCACGCTGATCGGCGCGCCCAGTCTTGGCAATCCCGTATTCAAGGCGCTCTCGAACCGCAACATTCCGCTGGGCATCGAAGCTGGACTGGCCATCGTGGTTCTTGCCATTATTCTTGACCGGATGCTCGCCATGCAGACAGGGAGCAAGAAATGACAGTTGCCGTCGAATTCAAGAACGTCGATATCATCTTCGGCGACAACAGCAAGGAAGCGCTGGCCATGGCGCGCAGTGGTGCTCACCGCTCCGACATCCTCGGCAAAACCGGCGCGGTGCTGGGTGCCACGGGTGCCAATCTCAGCGTCAACGAGGGCGAGATCAGCGTGCTGATGGGGCTGTCGGGCTCGGGCAAGTCAACCTTGCTGCGGGCCGTCAACGGCCTCAACAAGGTGACCGGCGGCGAAGTCATGGTGAGGGACGGCAGCCGCATGGTCGATGTCGCATCCTGCGATGAGGCGACGCTGCGCCACATCCGGCAGAAGCAGGTCGCCATGGTGTTCCAGCAATTCGCCCTGCTGCCGTGGCGCACGGTGCGCGAGAATGCCGGCTTGGGGCTTGAACTGGCCGGCATGCCGCTGGACGAGCGCAAAGCCAAGGTCGACAAGCAGCTGAAACTCGTGGGCCTCGAACAATGGGCCAACAAATATGTGCACGAACTTTCAGGCGGCATGCAGCAGCGCGTCGGTCTTGCTCGCGCCTTTGCCACCGAAGCGCCGATTCTGCTGATGGACGAGCCGTTCTCGGCGCTCGATCCGTTGATCCGCACCAAGCTCCAGGACGAATTGCTGCAATTGCAGAAACAGATCAAGAAGACCATCGTCTTCGTCAGCCACGACCTCGAGGAAGCCCTCAAGATCGGCAACCGCATCACCATCATGGAAGGCGGCCGCATCGTCCAGTCGGGCACGCCGGAGGATATCGTGCTCAGGCCCGCCAACGATTATGTGCGCGACTTCATCGCCAATGTGAACCCGCTGTCGGTGCTCACCGCCTGGAACGTCATGCGGGCCTTGCATGAGCTTGAGCGCGACAGCCAAGGCTGGGTGTGGCTCGATACGCGCAAGACGACAAAGTTCAAGCTGGATGACGGCGGCAAGGTGATCGCCGCCGAGCGCGACAAGAAAAAGGCCACCTGGGTTTCCTGCGACGAGGTCGAGAAACCAATCCCGCCGGACACCCGCCCGGTCTATTGGGCGCGGCCCGGCACGACGCTGAAGATCGTCATGCTGGCCATCCACAATACCGACGTCGCACCGGTCGCTATCTTCGACGAGAACGACCACTTCATCGGCGCCATTGGAGTGCGCAATGTGTTGCAGGCGGTGTTGAAGAGATCGGATTGATTGCCTCTCCTCATCCTTCTCCATGCGCCGCGTGGGGAAGGTGGACGCGAAGCGGACGGATGGGGTGGTGCCACAAGCAAAGTCCCCACCCGTCAGTTGCTTTGCAACTGACACCCTCCCCGCGAAGCGAGGAGGGATGATCTACAAGGCCCACGCCTTGCCGGCGCTGAGCGGTCCCACGCTCAGGTGTGCTGCGATGGTCTGGCCGATGTCGGCGAAGCTCGTCCGGTGGCCGAAGCTGCCGGGCGCCATGCCCTTCATGTAACTCATCACCGGAATCTGCTCGCGGGTGTGATCGGTGCCGGTCCATGTCGGATCGTTGCCGTGATCGGCGGCGAGGACTAGCAGATCGCCGCCACGCAGCTTGGCGGTGATCCGCGGCAGCCCGGCATCGAAACGCTCCAGCGCCTTGCCATAGCCGAGTGCGTCGCGGCGATGGCCATACTCGCTGTCGAAATCGACAAAGTTCGTCATCAGGAAGCCGCCGTCCTTGAGACCGTCCATATGTTCGAGCGTCGCGGCCAGATAGGCCGGATTGCCCGCCACCTTGTACTCACGCCCCGTTCCCGAATGCGCGTAGATATCGCCGATCTTGCCCACCGAAACGACATCGCGCCCCGCCTGGCTCAGGACATCGAGCAGCGTCGGTGACGGCGGCTTCACCGCATAATCCTTGCGGTGACCGGTGCGGGTGAAGCTCGTCGCCGTCTCGCCGGTGAACGGCCGCGCAATGACGCGGCCGATGTTCAAGGGATACGTCAGTTCGCGCGCCACGCGGCAGACCTCATAGAGACGCTCGAGGCCGAAATGCTCCTCGTGCGCGGCGATCTGCATGACGCTGTCGGCGCTGGTATAGGCAATGGGTTTGCCGCTCGCCACATGCTCTCCGCCGAAGTCCTCGATAACCTGCGTTCCCGAGGCATGGCACAGCGCCAAGAGCCCCGGCAGCTCGCAGCGCGTCACGATGGCGTCGATCAGGTCCGGCGGGAAGGCCGGGATGGTGTGCGGGAAGTAACCCCAATCGAACTGCAATGGCACGCCGGCCATTTCCCAGTGCCCGGTGATGGTGTCCTTGCCGCGCGAAATTTCGGTGGCATAGCCGTATTGCCCTATCAACGGCACATCGGCCAATGGATTGCGCCCCGTCGAGCCCTTCGCCGCGAGGCCCAAACCAAGTGCGACCATGTTGGGCACGTTGAGTATCATGTGATCGCAGATATGGCCGAGCGTGTTGGCGCCTTCGTCACCAAAGCTCGCGGCATCGGGAGCGCCACCGATGCCAAAGCTGTCAAGGATCAGGAGAAGGGCGCGGGGCATGTTGTGTTGCCTTCTCTCTGTT
>JANPCS010000202.1:0-7698 GCA_031431065.1 Hyphomicrobiales bacterium
AAACCTTCTTCAAGCGCCTGGCGCGAATGGAATCGGGCAATGTTCAACTGGTGATCAGCGCCTTGACCGCCGGCGGCAAGCCGGTGTCCTGGGAAATCGGCCTCCGCCAGAGAGCGATGCACTTCGCTTTCCTCACCAGCCATGTCACCGCCATGGAAAAGTATTCGCCAGCCCGCCTGCATATGGATCTGGCCCAGCGCCTAGCGCTGAAGAACGGCGTCAAGGCCTATGACTTGATGGTGCCGAACGACATCTACAAGGAATCCTGGTCATCGCATCGTTGCGACGTCTCCGACTATCATCTGCCCCTGTCGGCCCGTGGCTGGGTGTTTGGTGTCCTCTTCCTCGAACAGCTGCGGCCCATCCTGCGCAAGGCCTATTACCGCATGCCGGAGGGAATCCTGCGCCTGCTGAAGCCTATCCTCGGGCATTGAGGCTCTGCTATAGCCGGTGCCGGTGATTCCACCGCACCGCCTATTCCAACAGGGCCATGACCACACTCATCCGCGCCAATGATCCCCTGCTCCAGCCTTACAAGCTGAAGCAGCTGACCCTTAAAAACCGCATTATGTCGACGGCCCATGAGCCGAACTATGCCGAAGACGGCATGCCGAAGGACCGCTACCGGCTCTATCACGTCGAAAAAGCCAAAGGCGGCATCGCCCTCACCATGACGGCGGGCTCGGCCATCGTGTCGCGCGACTCGGCCCCGGTCTTCGGCAATCTTCTCGCCTATAAGGACGAGATCGTGCCATGGCTGAAGAAACTAACCGACGAATGTCACGAGCACGGCACGGCGGTGATGATCCAGTTGACGCATCTGGGCCGCCGCACGGTGTGGAACAAGTCCGACTGGCTGCCCGTCATTGCCGCCTCCCCCATCCGCGAACCCGCCCATCGCGCCTTCCCGAAGGAAATGGAAGACTGGGATATCGAGCGCGTCATCGTGGACTATGCCGATGCCGCCGAACGCATGCAGGCGGCCGGCCTCGATGGCTTCGAGCTGGAGAGCTACGGCCATCTCCTGGACGGTTTTTGGTCTCCCGCCACCACCCGCCGCGACGATGACTATGGCGGCTCGCTCGACAACCGGCTGCGTTTCGGCATGCGCGTGCTGCAGGCGATCCGCGATCGCGTCGGCTCCGAATTCATCGTCGGCCTCCGCATCGTCGCCGACGAGGACTGGGATCAGGGCCTCAGCCGCGATGACGGTCTTGAAATCTGCAAACGCTTTCGCGATTCGGGGTTGATCGATTTCCTCAACATCATCAAGGGCCACATCGATCACGATGCGCCGCTGGCCAACGTCATCCCCATTGCCGGCATGAAGGCCTCGCCGCATCTCGACTTCGCCGGAGAAATCCGTGCACGGACGAAATTTCCGGTGTTCCACGCCGCCCGCATCGGCGATGTGGCCACCGCCCGCCATGCCATCGCCGAGGGCAAGCTCGACATGGTCGGCATGACGAGAGCCCATATCGCCGACCCCCACATCGTGAAGAAGATCATGGAAGGGCGCGAGCACGACATCCGCCCCTGCGTGGGTGCCACCTATTGTCTCGACCGCATCTACGAGGGCCACGAGGCGCTCTGCGTCCACAACCCGGCAACCGGCCGCGAGGCCACCATGCCGCATATCATCGCCAAGGCGTCCAGGCCCAAGTCCGTGGTCATCATCGGTGCCGGACCTGCCGGCCTCGAAGCCGCGCGAGTAGCCGGTGAGCGCGGCCACAAGGTCACGCTGTTCGAGGCCGCCAACGAGGCCGGCGGCCAGATCCACCTGGCCACCCGATTGCCGCGCCGCAAGGAATTGATCGGCATCGTCGATTGGCGCGTGGCCCAGGCCGAGCGCCTGGGCGTCGACATGCGCTTCAATACCTATGCCGGGGCCGATGACGTTCTGGCGCTCGGACCGGACGCCGTGATCGTCGCCACCGGCGGCATCGCCCAGAACTTCAGCATCGAGGAAGGCGCCGATCTCGCCGTGTCGAGCTGGGATATTCTCTCCGGCGATGTAAAGCCCTCGGGCGAAGTATTGTTGTTCGATGACAATGGCGCTCACCCGGGACTCAGCGCCGCCGAACTGATCCTCGCAACCGGCACGCCGCTTGAAATCATTTCGCCCGAGCGCTTCTTCTCGCCCGAAATGGGCGGCCTCAATCTCGTGCCCTACATGAAGGCCTTTGCCGCCAGGGGCGTTACCATTACGACCATGACCCGGGTGCGCGCATTGACGCGCGAAGGCAACCGCATCCGGGCCGTGCTGTGGAGTCCCTACACCCAGGCCGATTGCGGCAGCCGTATCGTCGATCAGGTGGTGGTGGAGAACGGCACCAGTCCGTTAGCCGATCTTTACTTCGTATTGAAAGACCTTTCGTCCAACCGCGGCGAAGTCGATCACGCGGCACTGATTGCCGGAGCACCGCAGACGATCACCACCAACCGCCAAAGCAAGTTCCAGCTTTTCCGCATCGGCGATGCCGTGGCCTCTCGCAATATCCACGCGGCAATCTATGACGCGCTTCGCTTGCTGAAGGACGTTTGATCATGACCGAATTCACACCCATCGCCGGAACCCTCGGTGGCCTGCTGATCGGGCTGTCGGCTATCGTCCTGATGGGCGGCATCGGCCGCATCGCCGGCCTGAGCGGCATCTTCGGCGGAATTCTCACCTTGAACTGGAACGCCGAACAATCCTGGCGCGCCATCTTCATCGCGGGTCTTCTCGTCGGCGCTGCCATCACCGCATTGATTGGCGGTATCGATATCAAGACCATCAGCTTTTACGGCGGCCCCGCCACGATCATTATTGGCGGCATACTCGTGGGTGTGGGCACGGCACTGGGCTCCGGCTGCACCAGCGGCCACGGCATCTGCGGCATCTCGAGACTCTCACCACGCAGCATCGCCTCGACGGTCATTTTCATGGCCGCCGCCATCGCCACCGTCTTCATAACCCGTCACATGATCGGAGCCTAATCCATGAGCCGCATCATTGCCCTGATTGCCGGCCTGCTGTTTGGCGCCGGCGTAACACTCTCCGGCATGGTCAACCCCATGAAGGTTCTGAACTTCATGGACATCGCCGGCACTTGGGACCCGACCTTGATCTTCGTCATGGGCGCCGGCCTTATCGCCACTTTCATCGGTTATCGGTTGATTTTCTCCAGAACCCGTCCGCTCTATGAACAGGCCTTCTCGCTGCCGGACACCAACCGCATCGACCCGCGCCTGATCGGCGGCGCGGTTCTGTTCGGCACCGGTTGGGGCCTCACCGGCTTCTGCCCCGGTCCTGCCGTCGCCTCATTGGTGTTTGGCTATTGGCAGTCGGCTCTGTTCGTCGCAGCCATGGCAGCGGGCATGCTGTTGACCAGACTGATCACCCACCGCCCCGCCGCCATGGCCAGCGTCGAAGGTTAGCGCGCCTTCACATCCTTCCATGCTTCCGCATCACATTGATCAACATGTCATGCGGCAAGGCGATTGCCGTGTTGCCATCGCGGCCCACCATGGTGCCGGCACCCAGCATCGCATCGATTACCGCCTCTTCGGTTGCCTCGGCAGTCGCCCTGAACAATGGATCGAGGCTGGTGTTGGGCAGTGCCTGCAGGGTGACGGCCCCACCGTCACGGTTTGCAAAGGCTTCCATGTTGGCCGTCGAGAAAGCCAGGAAAATATCGTCTGAGGAATTATTACCTACCGTTCCGGTGCGCGCCAGGCCCATCGGCACGCGCCTGCCAATACGCTTCAAGTGATGCGGCAGAAGCGGCGCGTCTGTTGCAACGATGGCGATGACCGAGCCCTGATCCTTGCCGCGCAACTTGTCTTGGCCGAGATGCCGCCCCACCGGAACGCCGAGCACCGTCAGATCCTCGCGCAATCCGAAATTCGATTGCACGAACACACCCAATGTATAGGTCTCGCCGGCAATCGCCACGCGCCGCGAAGCCGAACCATTGCCGGCCTTGAAATCATAGGTGATCATGCCAGTGCCACCGCCCACGCTGCCCATCTCGACCGGCCCGCCCGTTGCCTTGTCAAGGGCTTCAAGTGTATGTTCAGCAGTGACGTGAAAACCATTGATATCATTGAGGTCTCCATCATAGGTCTCGGCCGCCACCGGAAGCCCCCAGTCCTGGCCTGTACCCACTCCGCGCGACACCAGCCACTTGATCGTCGCATCGCGCGTTACCCCGCAGGAATGCGTGTTGGTGATGGTGATCGGCGTTTGCAATTCGCCCGCCTCCTCGATCCACACAACCCCGGTCATCTCGCCATTGCCGTTGAGTGAATAGTAACCAGCAGCACACGGCACATGTGCATGCGACCTGCCGCGCGGCAGAATGGCGGTGACGCCGGTGCGCACCGGCCCCTTGCCAACCGCCAGCGGCCCCTCGCCTGAAATCAACGTCATCGTGCCGACTTCAACACCACCCACATCGGTGATGGCATTGTAGGGGCCGGTCACTCCCGGAAATGGCAACCCGATGTCGCGTCCGCGTGAGCTTGCTGTCGTCATCCTCGTATCTCCACTTCGGCCTTTGCAAATCATTGGGCTTGCCACAAGATACCGCCGGAGAGGCGTTCAATGGCAGCGGAAAGCATCCTGCACTACAAGGAATTCCTCGTCATCCTTGGCGTTGCCGGGCTAGTTGTGCCGCTGTTCCTGCGCGTCGGCGTCAATGCCGTGCTGGCCTTCCTGCTGGTCGGCATCGTGATGAGCCCCGATATGCTGGGCCGCTTCGCACAGAATGTTCCGATCCTCGGCTCCCTGGTCATCGAGGACTCCGAAAACCTCGGCCTCGTCGCCGAATTGGGCATCGTTTTCCTGCTGTTTCTGATCGGGCTCGAACTGTCGTTCGAGCGCCTCAACACCATGCGCCGCCTGGTCTTCGGGCTCGGCGGTTTGCAAGTGCTGTTGAGCCTGCTGGCCATTGCCGGCTGCGCCGCGCTCCTGGGGCTCGGTACCCGCGCCGCATTGATTGCCGGTGCCGCCCTGTCGCTGTCATCGACGGCCATCGTCATTCAACTGCTGTCCGACTCGAAGCGGCTGGGTTCGCAAACCGGCCGCACCAGCTTCGCCATCTTGTTGTTTCAGGATGTGGCGGTCATCCCCTTGCTGCTGCTGGTGTCGATTCTCGGGCAGCGAAGTGAAGGCAATTTGCTGGTCAGCATCGGCCTGGCGCTTGGTCAGGCGGTGCTGGCGGTTGCCGTCATCATCGGTGTCGGCCGCTACCTGCTGCGCCCGCTGCTGCGCCTGGTGGCGGCCACCAACAGCGCCGACCATTTCATGGCGGCCACCTTGTTGATCGCCGTTGGCACCGGGGTTGCCGCCAATCTCGCCGGCCTGTCGATGGCGCTCGGCGCCTTCATCGCCGGCCTGATGCTGGCCGAGACTGAGTATCGCCGCGCCATCGAGGCGATCATCGAACCCTTCAAGGGCTTGCTGCTGGGCACGTTCTTCCTGGTCGTCGGCCTCAAGCTCGATCTTGACGGGCTGTTGCAAAACCCGCTGTTGATCATCGGCCTGGTCCTCGGCGTCATCGCGCTGAAATCCACCATCATCATCGGCCTCGCGCATTTGTTCCGCATCAGCAGGCCGGCAGCTTTGGAGACGGCTCTGCTGCTGGGCCCGTGCGGTGAATTCGGTTTCGTCATCATCGCCGCGGCCTTGGGCTATGGCATCATCGATGATCCGGTGAGCCGCCAGGCGCTGCTGATCGTCACACTGACGATGATCGCCATTCCAGCCATCGCCCGCCTCGGAACCAGGTTGACGAACCCGATGCGCCAGAGAGCTGCGGCAGAGACGGCACTCGAAACGCCGTTGCCGGACGATCGTCAGCCGCGCGTCATCATCGCCGGCTTCGGCCGCGTCGGCCATCTGGTGGCGGCAATGCTAGAGGAGCACAAGATCGCCTTCATCGCCGTTGACAGCGATGCCAACCTGGTGGCGCGCGAACGCCGCAACGGCCAGCCGGTCTATTATGGCGATGCCTCGAACACCGCGTTTCTCAAGCGCTGCGGCCTCGAAGAGGCACCCGCCCTGGCCATCACCATGGACAATCAGGTGCGCGTCGACGATGTCGCCAGGTCCGCCCGAGCGCTTCGCGCCGATCTCAAGATCATCGCCCGGGCCCGCGACGAGCGCCATGCCCAGAAACTTTACGCGATCGGCGTCACCGAAGCGGTGCCCGAAACCATTGAATCAAGCCTGCAGCTTGCCGAAGCACTTTTAGTTGAAACCGGTGTGCCCATGGGCCTGGCCATCGCCTCGGTGCATGAGCGCCGTGACGGCTTCCGGAAACTGCTCGGGCGGCCCAACCGCAAGGAGCAGCTCGATCTGGCGAAGAAGCGGTTGCGGCGGGAAAAGACGGTCAGCTGATCTCGCGCGACCAATAGCGCACTGTCTTGCCTTTGCCTTCGAGCTCTTGCGAACCGATGGGCCGGAAGCCGAGCTTCTCGTGGAAGGCGTCCGACTGCAGATTGGGCGGAAAGCTGTTGATCTCGCACGCCAGGCGCTGGCGGCTCTCGGCCCGCGCCCGCTCCTCAAGTCCGGCATAGAATTGCCGCGCCAGCCCGCACCCGCGCGCCGCTCCATCCACCACCACCCGGTCGATGTAATAGAAGCGCTGGAAGCGCCGCTTCAGCCAGGCGAAATTCGGGTTGCCGTAAGTGCAGGAATCGTCGAAGGCGACGATCAGCGCCAATCCCTGCGCTTCGGCCCGCACATGCGAAGCGGTGGCCAGCAGCAATGCGAAATCCTCTGGCGTCTTGTAGGACAGTTCCTCGGCATGCGCGTTGTTCAGCGCCAGCAGGCGCTCGAAGAGATCATCCGCATACGGAGGAGATAACAACTCGCCCATGTCACTCCGGCGCTTCGCACACCGCCGAGAGCTTGTTGCCATCGGGATCGCGGACATAGCAAGCATAGAAATTCGGATGATACCGTCTCAGGCCCGGCGCGCCATCATCGCCGCCGCCCGCCGCAAGAGCCGCGGCATGAAAGTCGCGTACCGTCTGGCGGCTTGCGGCGGCCAGCGCCACCATGCTGCCATTGCCCCAGGTGGCGGGATATTCGAGAAACGGCTTCTCCACCCAAATCAAGCACTCCGTGCCGCCCTCCGGCCAATGCGCGGGAACATAGCCCATGCCGTTTTCATTGCTGGTCCGGCATGTGAACCCCAGCGTCCCAAGCGCCGCATCATAGAAACGCTTGGCCCGCGCCGCGTCGTTGGTGCCAAGTGTAATATAGAGAATTGTCACGCCACCCCCAGCTTCTTCTGCAGGCTTGAGCTCGACGTCGTGTACTGGAACAGCAGGCGCTCGCCGGGGTTCTTGATGTGGAAGGCCTGCTGCGCCATCAGCGCCGCCTCATGGAAGCCCGACAGAATGAGTTTCAGCTTGCCCGGATAGGTGTTGATGTCACCGATCGCGAAGATGCCCGGCGTCGAGGTTTCGAATTTTTCGGTGTCCACCGGCACCAGGTTCTCATGCAAGTTCAGGCCCCAGTCGGCTACTGGTCCAAGTTTCATGGTGAGACCGAAGAACGGCAGCATGGCATTGGTGGCGATATCGAAACTCGCTCCGTCACTGCCTTTGACGGTTGCCGCCGAAAGAAGTCCAGCCTCACCCTTCAGGCCGGTCACCTGGCCAAGCTTGAACTGCATCTTTCCCGCCGCCACCAGTTCGCGCATC
>JANPCS010000203.1:0-3556 GCA_031431065.1 Hyphomicrobiales bacterium
GCTGAAGATCATAGGCCGCAGCATCGGCAACGTCATTGCTGAGCACGGGGTCTTCGATAGAGTTGGCCGGGTTAAGCGTCACTGCATTTGCAGTGGACACCGCGCCGAATGCCAATACAATCCCGACTACCGGGCCAGTAAGCAGTTTTGCGATCGTCATTGGTAAGCTCCTGTGAAAAGTTTGATGTCGCATCGGCTTGACAACGCGGTGCGGGCCGGAAGGTTCCAATTTATGGAAAATCGCAAATAAACGTCCGCCGCGATTGACTTCTACGGAAGTTATTGGCGCACCGCCGCCGCGGATTGCGTGGTGCCTGGCTTGGCGGCGCCGCCGCGCGATGTACGGCGGCGGCGGCCGGCGAAACCGTCCGTACAAAGACTTATATTGCATCGTCTCGCCACGGCAGGGCTTGATCTTGCCCCCGGACTGGCTATGGGAGAATGAGGGTCTCGGGCGGGGCAGGAGGCCGGCGGTCGATAGCGCGGCAGCAACTTCCGCGCAGCGGCCTAATTCGCCGCATCCTCGAGGATGATATCGGCGCCGCGCCAGCCCACCATCATCGCCGGCGCATTGGTGTTGCCGGCGATGAGATTGGGGAAGACCGAGGCATCGCAAATCCGCAAACCCTGAATCCCATGCACCCGCAATCGCGAATCGACCACCGATGTCGCGGCATCGGCCCCCATGCGGCAGGTGCAGGCCTGGTGATAGACGGTGCCGCTGCGCTGGCGCATGTCGTGGATCAGTTCGTCATCGCTCATAATTTGAGGCCCTGGCCGCAGCTCCTCGGCAATGAGGCTCTTCAGCGGTTCGGTGGCGGCGATCACGCGCAAATACTTCACCGCCGCCAGCATCTCGGAGACATCCTTCTCCGTGCCATAGGTGTTGAATGACAGTTTCGGCGCGGCGAAGGGATCGGCGGATTTGATCATCACCTCGCCGGTGCTGTTGGGGCGGCAGTTGGAAAGTCCCAGGGACAGGCCGGGGAAGGGATCAGGGTTGAGCAGCGGGCGCTCGCCGTCCTTGGGGATCAGCGTCGAGAAGGCCTGCATGTAAAGTTGCATGTTGGGCCGGTGGAGATCGGGGCTGGTGCGGAAAAAACCGCCGCCCTGGTTGACGCTCAGAGACAGCGGCCCGCGCCGCGCCAGCACATAAGTAAGCCCGGCGCGCAGCTTGCCCCACCAGGGGCGCAAATAATCATTCAAGGTCGGCACCTTCATGCGGAATGTGTAGTTGATGCCGTGATGGTCCTGCATGCGGGCGCCGGCATTGCCATTGGCTTGCACAACCTTGATGCCGAGCGATTGCAACAACGCCCCGGGCCCGATGCCGGAGAGCTGCAGAAGCTGTGGCGAATTGATGGCGCCGCCCGACAGGATCACCTCTCTATGTGCATTCGCCGTCAATTTCTGGCCGTTCCTGACGTATTCGACACCGATGGCACGCCTGCCGTCAAACAGGATGCGCGTCACGTGAGCATGCATTTCCACCTTGAGGTTCTGGCGCCGCATGGCCGGGCGCAGAAAGGCGCGCGCCGCCGACATGCGGCGGCCGCCCTTGGTGGTGAATTGATAGAGGCCCACACCTTCCTGCTCGGCGCCGTTGAAGTCAGGGTTGTATTTGAGGCCGGTAGCGACCGTCGACTTAATAAATGGCTGGCACAATGGATGCGCGTCGCCGCCCAGGCCGGTCAGGTGCACCGGCCCGCCGATGCCGCGATAGGCGCGGTCACCGTCTGCGTAATCCTCCATCTGCTTGTAGATCGGCAGCACTTCATCCCAGCCCCAGCCGATGTTGCCATCACGTTTCCAGTCCTCGTAGTCCTGTGCGTGGCCGCGCGTGTAGACCATGGCGTTTATCGAGGAGGAGCCTCCCAAGATCTTCCCGCGCGGGTAATAGTCGCGCTGGCCATTGAGGCCAGGATCGGGTTCGGCCTGATACATCCAGTTGCAGGACTTGTCGTAGAAGGTCTTGCCGTAGCCCAGGGGCATCTGCACGAAAAACCGCCGGTCGCTGCCGCCGGCTTCGAGCAGCAGCACGCGATGCTTACCGCTCGCCGTCAAGCGATTGGCCAGCACGCAACCAGCCGATCCGGCGCCGACGATGATATAGTCGATGTCCATTCCAAATCTCTGTCATCGCCGGATTCATTCCGGCGACCCATTGTGCCGCAGCATCGCATTCTGAGCGAGCGGAGAAATAGGTTGCCGGGACAAGCCCGGCAATGACAGACTGGGGATAATCGTGGAATCGGCAGGCACATGAAAGTCAAAGACCTCAAAATCTTCATCGTCGGCAATCCGCCGCCCGGCTGGGGCGGGCGTTATTTCATCTTCGTCAAGCTCACCACCGACAATGGCATCGTTGGTTACGGCGAGTGTTACTGCGCCACCTTCGGCCCCAGGGCCATGACGGCGATGATCGAGGATACCTTCGGGCGTTACGTCGAAGGCATGGACCCGTTTCACATCGAGGCGCTGTGGCGCAAGGTCTATGGCTCGGGCTTCACGCAGCGGCCCGATGTGTCGCTGATGGGCGTACTGTCGGGCATCGAGATCGCGTTGTGGGACATCATCGGAAAGTCGGTCAACAAGCCGGTCTATGAGCTACTGGGTGGCCGCGTGCAGGAGAAACTGCGATCCTACACTTACATCTATCCGGACATCGCCAAGGGCCAGGACGATTCGATCTACTGGAATGCCGAACAATCGGCCGAGCGCGCGGCGGAGTATGTGCGCCAAGGCTTCACCGCCATCAAGTTCGATCCCGCCGCCCCCTACTCGGCCTTCGATCCGCGCCAGCCGTCGCTCGAGTCGATGGAACTCTGCGCCAAGTTCTGCCGGCTGATCCGCGAAGCGGTTGGCGGCAAGGCGGACCTGCTGTTCGGCACGCACGGCCAGTTCACGGCATCCGGCGCCATCCGCTTTGCCAGGCGGATCGAGGAATACAATCCCTTATGGTTCGAAGAGCCGACGCCGCCCGACAGGCCGGAAGAAATGGCGCTGGTGGCGCGCGGCACGTCGATCCCCATTGCGACGGGCGAACGCCTCACCACCAAATATGAATTCGGCCGCGTGCTGGAATTGCGCGCCGCCTCGATCCTGCAGATGGCGCTGGGCCGCGCCGGCGGCCTGTGGGAGGCGAAGAAGATCGCCGGCATGGCGGAGGTCTTCTACGCGCAAATCGCACCCCATCTCTATGCCGGCCCCATCGAGGCCGCCGCCAATATTCACTACGGCGCGTCGCTGCCAAATTTCCTTATCCTGGAATCAATCGAACAATTCGGCGGCTTCCATGCCAAGCTGTTGAAGAAACCAATCCGCTGGGAAAATGGCTATGTCATCCCGCCCACCGATCCGGGCCTCGGCATCGAACTCAACGAAGAGGTGGCGCTGGCGCACCCCTATACCGGCGACCGCCTGCACCTCGAGATGACCAACACAGTGGTAAGATAGCCCCTCACCTGCCCCTTCGGGGCGTCCTCTCCCGCGAGCGGGAGAGGTTGTAGTATGAACTCACCTTCTCGTCTTCTCCCGCTGGCGGGAGAAGGTGGCG
>JANPCS010000204.1:0-9196 GCA_031431065.1 Hyphomicrobiales bacterium
GCTTGACCGGCATTTGTCGCACGCGGGACCATGCCGCAGAGCCACATTCCGAAATAACGGAGGGCTGTTTCTGCAGAAACCGCCCCAATTCCCGTGGTCTTGTTGACGCTCAACTCAAGCTTTGGTCAGGCGTCCCGCGGACTTCAGGTGCTGAACAATGATGTCGGCAGCACCCTCGGCGGTGAGTTTGGCCGTGTCGATCGAAAGTTCCGGCTTGTCCGGTTTCTCGTAAGGTGAAGTGATGCCGGTGAAGTGTTCGATCTCGCCGCGGCGGGCCTTGGCGTAGAGGCCTTTCACATCGCGCTTCTCGGCTTCGGCCAATGAGGTATCGACGAAGATCTCGATGAACTCGCCGGCTTCCACCATCTCGCGCGCCATCAGGCGCTCGGAGCGGAACGGCGAGATGAACGACACCAGCACGATCAGGCCGGCATCGACCATCAGCTTTGAGACTTCCGCCACGCGGCGGATGTTCTCGACGCGGTCAGCGTCGGTGAAACCAAGATCGCGGTTGAGGCCGTGGCGGACATTATCGCCATCGAGCAGGTAGGTCATGTGGCCAGCGGCGTGGAGCTGCTTTTCCACCAGGTTGGCGATGGTCGATTTGCCGGCACCCGAGAGGCCGGTGAACCACAGCACCGCCGGCTTCTGGCCAGCGAGTGCCGCACGCGCATTCTTGTGCACATCGACGGCCTGCCAGTGGATGTTGGCGGCGCGGCGCAAGGCGAAGCGGATGAGGCCCATGCCCACCGTGTTGTTGGTGAAGCGATCGATGATGATGAAAGAGCCGAGGTTGCGATTTTCGAGATAGGGCGCAAAGGCGATCGGCGTATCGAGCTCGAGGTTGCAGACGCCAATTTCGTTGAGCGTCAGGGTTTTCGCAGCCACATGCTCCATGGTGTTGACGTTGACCTTGTAGCGCAAGTCATCGAGCGTGCCGGGAATTGTCTTGGTCGAGGACTTGAAGAGATAGGGGCGTCCCGGCAGCTTCGGCTCGTCACTCATCCACAGGATCTCGACCTGGAACTGGTCGGAAACCTCGACCGGATCGTTGGCCGCGCAGATGACGTCGCCACGGCTGATGTCGATTTCGTCCTTCAAGGTGATGGTGAGCGATTGGCCGGCGACGCCTTCCTCCAGGTCGCCATCATGAGTGACGACGCGCTCGACGGTCGATGTGCGGCCCGAAGGCAGAACCTTGATGGCATCGCCAGGCTTCACCGTCCCCGTTGAAATGGTGCCGGAGAAGCCGCGGAAATTCTGATTTGGGCGGTTGACCCACTGCACCGGAAGACGGAAGGACTTCGAGTCGAGATCATCGCCCACCGGCACGGTTTCGAGGTGGGCCATCAAAGTCGGCCCGTGATACCACGGCATGTTGAGCGAGCGGACGATCATGTTGTCGCCGAGCAATGCGGAGACCGGAATGACGGTTACATCGCCGGCACCGAGCGACCTGGCGAAGGCGCGGTAATCTTCTTCGATCTTGTTGAAGACCTGCTGGTCGAAAGCCATCAGGTCCATCTTGTTCACCGCCACCACAAGATGGCGGATGCCAAGTAGAGTGCAGATGAAAGTGTGGCGGCGCGTCTGGGTGAGAACGCCCTTGCGGGCGTCCATGAGGATGATGGCGAGATCGGCGGTCGAGCCGCCGGTCGCCATGTTGCGGGTATATTGCTCGTGGCCCGGCGTATCGGCGACGATGAATTTGCGCTTGTCGGTGGTGAACGCACGATAGGCGACATCGATGGTGATGCCCTGCTCGCGCTCGGCGGCAAGACCATCGACGAGGAGCGCGAAATCGAGATTGCCGCCTTGCGTGCCCATCTTCTTGGAATCGGCTTCGAGTGCTGTGAGTTGATCCTCGAACAGCATCTTCGATTCATAGAGAAGGCGGCCGATCAGCGTCGACTTGCCGTCATCGACGGAACCGCAGGTGATGAAGCGCAATAGGTCCTTCTGCTCCTGGGCGTGCAGATAGGCCTCGACGTCGCCGCCGGTGAACTCGATGAAACGGGTCATCAGAAATACCCCTCTTGCTTTTTCTTTTCCATGGAGGCCGAGGCGTCCTTGTCGATGACGCGGCCCTGGCGCTCGGAGGAGGTGGCGACCAGCATTTCCTCGACGATGTCGAGAAGCGTTGTGGCGTTCGAATCGATGGCGCCGGTCAGCGGATAACAGCCGAGCGTGCGGAAGCGGATTTTCCGCATCTCGGGTTTCTCGCCGGGATTGAGCCGCATGCGCTCGTCGTCGACCATGATCAACTGGCCATCGCGCCAGACGACGGGGCGTTCGGCGGCGAAATACAGCGGCACGATCTCGATGTTCTCGCGGTGGATATATTGCCAGATATCGAGCTCGGTCCAGTTCGACAACGGGAAGACGCGAATCGACTCGCCCTTGTTCTTGCGGGCGTTGTAAAGATCCCAGAGTTCGGGGCGCTGGTTCTTCGGGTCCCAGCGGTGGCGGTTATCGCGGAACGAAAAGATGCGTTCCTTGGCGCGCGATTTTTCCTCGTCACGGCGGGCACCACCAAAAGCCGCATCGAAGCCGTACTTGTCGAGACCCTGCTTGAGGGCGTCGGTCTTCATGATCTGGGTGTGCAGCGCCGAACCATGATCGAAGGGGTTGACGTTCTTGGCGACGCCTTCGAGGTTCTTGTGAACGATGAGTTCCCAATCGTATTTCTCGGCTGTCGATTTGCGCATGGTGTACATGTCGCGGAATTTCCAGCCGGTATCGACATGCATCAGCGGGAAGGGCGGCTTCGAAGGATAGAAAGCCTTGATGGCGAGATGCAGCATGACGGCCGAGTCCTTGCCGATCGAATAGAGCATCACCGGCTTTTCGCATTCGGCGGCGACCTCGCGGATAATATGGATCGACTCGGCCTCCAGCCGCTGCAGATGAGTGAGGTCGTGTTTCATTGCCGGCATCTCTCCTGAGGCTGCGGTTTGGGTGGCGGCGGCCTTGGGTGAGCCTGCCTTCTGCTGGGTGATCCAGTTGCGCACCTTGTCGATGGTGCGGGTCGAAGGCGAGCGGCCCTTGCGCAGGTCGAACACGAAAGAGGGGTCGGCCAATGCCTGTTTGCCCAGGGCCGTCGCCTCAAGGCCCTCGGTTTCGAGAAACCGCTCGATCTCGGCCAGGAAGGATTTGGCGACCGTATCCATGATAGGATTTTACCTTCAACTTGGTAGTAACGGCGGTCAGATAGCTGAAATCCTATTCTTAGCCAAGTGAATTCTCATTAATTCTCGGATTATCGGAAATACCCTATTTTGGGCAACAGGGAGATGGCTTGACGTTGACATTGTCCGCGATATGGTTTTCCTCGGAGGAAACATTTTGGACAAGGACGACGCGCAGAAGCCGAACAAGGCATCCGAATTGCCGTTTCAAGATCCGCATGGTCACAGCGAAGTGCATGGCAAGATGCTGGAGCAGGCGATCGGGCGCGAGGTTAAAGGCTTCCGGGAAAAACTCGGGCTGACGATTGCCGAATTGGCCAAGGCCGCCGATATGTCGGCCGGCATGCTCTCCAAGATCGAAAATGGCGCGACATCGCCTTCACTCGGTTCACTTCAGGCGCTGGGCAAGGCGCTGCAGGTTCCGGTGACGGCATTCTTCAAGAGCTTTGAGGAAATCCGCGACGCCAGCTTTGTCAAGGCGGGCCAGGGCCTGACCATCGAACGGCGCGGCACCAGGGCCGGGCACCAATACCAGTTGCTGGGCCACAGCCCGCATGGGCCGGTGATGGTCGAGCCCTATCTCATAACGCTCACCCACAAGTCCGATGTGTTCCCGACCTTCCAGCACCCGGGACTGGAATTCCTCTATATGCTCGAGGGCAATGTGGTCTACCGGCATGGCGGCAATACCTATGACATGCATCCCGGCGACGCCCTGTTCTTCGATGCCGACGCGCCGCACGGGCCGGAGGAGTTGAGGGAATTGCCGATCCGCTATCTGTCGGTGATTTCGTACCGAAGGGAGGAATAGCAGTGATGAATCATCTCCCAACGGGCGCGATAGGAATGATCAGGGTAGGAGGACCAGTTTCCCGTGCCACGGCTTCATTGCGCATCGGCGGCGATGACTTGGACCCGGACGAGATAACAGCCCTGCTGCGTTGCGCGCCTACGAAATCACAACGCAAGGGTGATATTGAAGTCGGACGTTCAACCGGCAAGAAGTACACCAAGAAATCTGGATTGTGGTCGCTCGCCGCCATTGCGACAGGTCAGGAGGATCTCGATAGGAAGATCGTGGATTTGCTCGACCGGGTGACGGACGACATACAAGTCTGGCGCGCAATCAATAGCCGGTTCTCTGCGGATGTCGTTTGCGGTCTTTTCATGGACCGGAGCAATGAAGGTCTCGGCATCTCGGCTTCAACGATGGCAAGGCTGGGTGAATACGGCATTGAACTGCAATTGGACATCTACGGTCCAGAGTTCGACGAAGACCTGGAAGGCCATTTTGAGGCTGCAAAGCTGAAGAGAGACGAGCCGATGAACTAAATCTGGAAGCTCGCCACCGGCGGGATAGTGTGAATTGACAAGGTAGCTACCGGTAGCTACCTTGGAGACATGAACATCTCTATTAAGGACGCAAAGAACAAGCTCTCCGAGATTCTTCGGCGCGTAGAGGCGGGAGAAAGCGTGACCATTACCCGCGATGGCAAGCCTGTAGTTGACCTGAGCCTACACAAGCCAAAGCCAAAAGGCATCAATTGGGAAGCCTTGCGCGAGTACAAACGTCAGCATGGTATTGGGCGGGTGGTCGAATATATCGCGGAAGACTTCGACGATCCACTGCCCGAGGACTTTTTGATAACTCCTTTTTCTTTTTCCGACCCCAAGCCGTGAAGCTACTCCTCGATACTCATTACGTGATCGAAGTGGTCGGGGATCGCGAGGAAGGACTTGGCGAGCCTGGCCTTCTTGACGATTTGCAGAGCGGGAATGTATTCGTCGCAAGTGTTGTTAGCCTGTGGGAAGCCGACATCAAGCGGCGCATGGGCAAGCTCCGCTTGACATACGGTCCAAAAGCATGGCCCCCATTGCTAGCATCTCTCGATATCGAGTTGGTAGTGCTGGAGACAAAGCACATCTTCGCCGACATTGGAATGGAACCCGGCCACAAGGACCCCTTCGATCGCGCTTTGCTCAGCACAGCAGCTGCCGAGGATTGCCGGTTGCTCACGCGGGACCGTCTGCTGCAGTCGCACCCATTGGCATGGCGACCTTTCCTTCGATGAAAAAATAGTTCCTGATAGTTGAATGTCTAGTTGGGGCCTGTTATTGTCCCGACATCTGCTCCAGAAGAGGTGATGGCCCATGTGCGGCATTGTCGGACTGTATCTCAAGAATCCCAAGCTGCAGCCGCAGCTCGGCGCGATGTTCAAGCCGATGATCATCGAAATGACCAACCGCGGGCCTGACTCGGCGGGCGTTGCCATCTATCGTAATCCGGTGAAGAAGAACCAGACCAAATTCTCACTCGCTCATGACGATGCCAGCTACAACTGGAAGGCCCTCGATACCGGGCTCGAGAAGGCGCTGAAGTGCGATGCGACGATCAAGCAGATCGGCAATCACTGCATTCTGGTCACCACCGCCAAGGAAGAGGCCGTGGTGAAGTGGCTGAAGAAAGCCCACCCAGCGGTGCGCGTGGTGGGCTCGGGCCACACCATTGAGATCTTCAAGGAGACTGGCCTGCCGGAAAACGTCTATTCGAAGTTCGATCTCGCCAAGGCCAAGGGCACGCACATCATCGGCCACACGCGCATGGCGACCGAGAGCGCGGTGACGACCGCCGGCTCACATCCTTTCGCCACCGGTGCCGATCTTTGCCTCGTGCACAATGGTTCGCTGTCGAACCACAATCGCCTTCGCGAAAACCTCAAGCGCGAGGGCATGGAGTTCCAGACCGAGAACGACACGGAAGTGGCGGCGGCCTACATGACCTGGAAACTGCGCGGCGGCGCATCGCTCAAGGAAGCGCTGCAGGATGGGCTCAAGGATCTCGATGGTTTCTATACGTTCCTGGTGGGCACAGCGGATGGCTTTGCAGTGGTGCGCGATCCCATTGCCTGCAAGCATGCTGTTATGGCCGAAACCGATGACTGGGTGGCGATGGCCACCGAGTACCGCGCCATCGCGCATCTTCCGGGTGCGGACGATGCCAGAATATGGGAACCGGAACCAACCACGATTTATACCTGGGGCGGACAGGCATGAACGAGCTTGACCTCAAGGCGGTGGGCGTCACGGCCATCAACCAGACGCTCTACAAGCTGCCGAAGGATACCAACCAGCGCCACTGGATCATTCGCAACCCGATGGGCCAGCATGCGATTGCCTGCGGGCTCGATGCGGCCCTTCAGGTCGATATCAAGGGTCATGTCGGCTTCTATTGCGGCGGCATGAACAAGCACGCCGAGATCACCATCCATGGCCATGCCGGTGTTGGCGTTGCCGAGAACATGATGTCAGGTGTTGTCTGGATCAAAGGCAATGCATCTGAATCGGCTGGTGCCACGGCCAATGGCGGGTTGCTGGTCATCGAAGGCGATGCCTCATCGCGGTGCGGAATCTCGATGAAGGGTGTCGATATCGTGGTGGGCGGCAATGTCGGCCACATGTCGGCGTTCATGGCGCAAGCGGGCAATCTCGTGGTGTGTGGCGATGCCGGCGAAGCGCTTGGCGATTCGATCTACGAGGCCCGCCTCTATGTGCGGGGCAAAGCCGAAAATCTCGGCTCCGACTGCATCGAGAAGGAAATGCGCGGCGAACATCTGGACGACCTGGCGAAGCTCCTCGAACGCGCCAGGCTGAAGCACAAGCCACAGTCCTTCCGCCGCTATGGCTCGGCCCGCAAGCTCTATAACTTTAGTGTGGATCACGCGGATGCTTATTGATCTTTCGTCTTCGCCCGCAAAGCGGGAGAAGAAGGGACCCGCGCTGCAAGCGCGGGGAGATGAGGGCGAGGCTCGCTCGACTTTTCCCGCCTGCTTTCCCTCACCTTCCCACCGCACGGCGGTGGGCCCCGTTCCCGCCGCTGCGCGGCGCTCGCAAATGCTCGCCCTCTCCCGCTTGGCGGGAGAGGAGATGATGCGCTAGAGGATTCACAGAATGGACGCAAACACTCCCCGCACGCCGCCGCGCAAGTCGGCGACCTTCGATGATTATACGCTGGCGGAAATCCGCCGGGCGGCGACCACCGGCATCTATGATATCCGCGGTGCCGGCGCCAAGCGCAAGCTGCCGCATTTTGACGACCTGCTATTTCTTGGTGCCTCGATTTCGCGTTATCCGCTCGAAGGCTATCGTGAAAAGTGCGGCACCGACGTGGTACTGGGCACGCGCTTTGCGAAGAAGCCGATCGAGCTCAAGATTCCGATCACCATCGCCGGCATGAGCTTCGGTTCGCTTTCGGCGCAAGCCAAGGAAGCACTGGGACGTGGCGCCTCGATGGCCGGCACCTCGACGACGACCGGCGACGGCGGCATGACGCCGGAAGAACGCGGACAATCAAGGCACTTGGTCTATCAGTATCTGCCATCGCGTTATGGTATGAACCCTGACGATCTCAGGAAAGCCGATGCCATAGAAGTTGTCATTGGCCAGGGAGCGAAGCCGGGCGGTGGCGGCATGCTGCTGGGTCAGAAAATCTCGGATCGTGTCGCCGCCATGCGCTGCCTGCCCAAGGGCATCGATCAGCGCTCGGCCTGCCGTCATCCCGATTGGACGGGTCCGGACGATCTTGAAATCAAGATTCACGAGCTGCGCGAAATCACCTCATGGGAAAAGCCGATCTATGTGAAGGTCGGTGGCACCAGGCCCTATTATGATGTGGCATTGGCGGTGAAATCGGGGGCCGACGTGGTGGTGCTGGACGGCATGCAGGGCGGCACGGCGGCAACCCAGGAAGTGTTTATCGAGCATGTCGGTATTCCGACACTTGCCTGCATCCGCCCGGCGGTGAAGGCGCTGCAGGAACTGGGGATGCACCGCAAGGTACAGCTCATAGTGTCGGGCGGCATTCGCTCGGGCGCAGATGTTGCCAAGGCGCTGGCGCTTGGCGCCGATGCCGTGGCGATCGGCACGGCGGCACTCGTGGCGCTGGGCGATAACGACCCGCATCTGGAAGAGGAGTACCGCGCACTCGGCACCACGGCCGGCGCTTACGACGACTGGCACGAAGGCCGCGACCCGGCGGGCATCACCACGCAAGACCCGGTGCTGGCGGCAAGGCTCGATCCGGTGAAGGCCGGGCGGCGGCTTTCCAACTACCTGAAAGTCATGACGCTCGAAGCGCAAACCGTGGCGCGGGCCTGCGGCAAGAGCCATCTGCACAATCTCGAGCCCGAGGACCTCTGCGCGCTCACGGTGGAGGCAGCAGCAATGGCTGGAGTGCCGCTGGCCGGAACAAGCTGGATTCCCGGGCGCGGTGGGTACTAAGATCACTCGAGAAACTTGCAGGGAGCAGACACAATCATGGGCGATCTCGCCACTTACGCCAAAGAGCACAATATCAAGTTCTTCCTCTTCAACTTCACAGACCTATTCGGCGTGCAGCGGGCGAAACTGGTGCCGGCGGAAGCCGCCAAGAAAATGCAGAAGGCAGGGGCGGGCTTTGCCGGATTCGCCACCTGGCTCGACCAGACGCCAGCCCACCCCGATATCCTGGTGATGCCGGCGGCCGACCCGATCCCGCTGCCATGGCGGCCGGAGGTGGCGTGGGTGCCGGGCGAACCGTGGATGAACGGCGAGCCATTGGCGCAGTCGCCGCGCGTCGTGTTACGCAAGCTCACGGAGAAATATGCCGCCAAGGGCATGGTGCTGATGGCGGGTGTCGAGCCCGAGTTCCACCTGATCAATGCCGATGGTTCGTCCGTGTCGGACCATCGCGATACCCAGGAAAAGCCCTGCTACGATCAGGCGGCGATCATGCGCCGTCTCGATGTCATCGGCGAAATCTGCACCACCATGATTGAGCTCGGCTGGGGTCCCTATCAGAACGACCATGAAGATGCCAACGGACAATTCGAGATCAACTGGAACTTCAACGACGCGCTGACAACCGCCGACCAACTGGCGTTCTTCAAGTTCATGGTGAAGTCGATTGCCGAGAAGCACGGGCTTCGCGCCACCTTTATGCCGAAGCCGTTCATCAACTTGACCGGCAACGG
>JANPCS010000205.1:0-5566 GCA_031431065.1 Hyphomicrobiales bacterium
TTGAAAGCCGCGGGAAAACAAGCAATGGTCATCCGCATCGCCGTCGCCAGAAAACTCCTCGTCCAACTCAATGCCAAAGCACGCGACGCGCGAAAAGAATTCAATCATGCAACTTGACAATCAAGATAGTCGCTCTCCCGCCTGCGGGAGAGGACGCTTGGTGATGAAATGTTGGCAGGGTCTGCGTGAGCCTGCACCCCCCGCGTCGTTTCCCGGCCATCCCTTGACGTTTCCTCCCGCCCCAGGGCCCTCTGTTGAGCGTAAACCTTGCCCCCACGTGAAAACTTCTCAACAGGCTTCCCCATGACCGACGTTCAGCCCGCCACCTCAGCCACCGGCCGCCGCGGCCGTGGCGGGGCCGATGCCCGCCGCACCGCCCGCACCTCAACGGCGGTGAAGCAGGCCGGCTTCATCCGCCGGGCCATCAAGACCTATGAGCCTTTCAGCGACGAGCAGCTCGAATTGATCGAGGCCAATGCCGAAACCGTGCTGCAGGAAACCGGCATCGATTTTTACGAAGACGAAGAAGCGGTACGGATGTGGAAGGACGCCGGCGCCGACGTGAAGGCGTCGGCGACCGACTCCAAACGCTTTCGTGTCCGCTTTCCCAAGGGCCTGGTGCGTTCGCTGATCAAGTCCGCACCTCGCGAATATGTACAGCACGCGCGCAACCCCGCCAACAACGTGACGATCGGCGGCAACAACACGGTGTTTGCACCGGTTTATGGCCCGCCCTTCATCCGCAATCTCGATGAGGGCCGCCGTTACGCAACGATCGCGGATTTCCGCAATTTCGCCAAGCTGGTCTACATGCTGCCGAGCCTGCATCACGCCGGCGGCACGCTGTGCGAGCCGGTCGATATTCCGGTGGCCAAGCGCCATCTCGACATGACCTACACCCACATCAGATATTCCGACAAACCCTTTATGGCCTCGGTGACGGCGGGCGAGCGCTCGGCCGATTCGGTCGCTATGGCGGAGATGGTGTTCGGCAAGGACTTCGTCGACCAGAACTGCGTGATGACGTCCCTCATCAACGCCAATTCGCCGATGGTGTGGGATGGTGTCATGCTGGGAGCCCTCAAGGTTCTGGCGCGCGCCAACCAGGCTTGCGTCATTTCTCCCTTTATCGTGGCGGGCGCCATGTCGCCGGTCACTTCCGTGGGCACGCTGACGCAAATCCTGGCGGAAGCTTCCGTCGGCATCGCCTTCACGCAGCTTTGCCGCCCCGGCGCCCCGGTGGTGTTCGGAACCTTCGCGGCCTCGATGTCGATGCAGTCGGGAGCCCCGACATTCGGTGCGCCGGAGCCGGCACTGGTGACGTTTGGCGCCGCCCAGCTGGCCCGCCGGATGGGAGTTCCATTCCGTTCGGGCGGGGCTTTGTGCGGCTCGAAGGTGCCCGATGCGCAGGCCGCTTACGAAAGCGCCAACACGCTGTGGCCCACGTTGCTCTCCGGCGTCAATTTCTGCCTGCACGCGGCGGGCTGGCTCGAGGGTGGGTTGTCATCTGGTTATGAGAAACTTATCATGGACGCCGATCAACTTACCATGTTCCAGAAACTCGCCGAGGGTGCGGATTTCTCGGAGAACGGCCAGGCGATGGATGCCATCCGCGAGGTCGGTCCCGGTTCGCACTATCTCGGCTGCGCGCATACGCAGGCCAATTTCGAAACCGCCTTCTGGCGCTCAGGCCTTGCCGACAACAATTCCTACGAGCAGTGGCGCGACGATGGCGAGAAGGACATTGTCGTGAGGGCCAACACGACGTGGAAGAAGATGCTCAATGATTATGAAGCCCCGGCCCTCGATCCTGGCATCGACGAGCAGCTTCTGGCCTTCATGGCCAAGCGCAAGGAAGTGCTGCCGGACAATGTGAGCTAGAGAAACTTTTCCTTCCCCACCCTGCGGGCGGAGAAGGAAAGTGACGTGCCGATGTCATACGCACTGGCTTTCTCATATTAGCCGCATGCGCTAGGCTTCCCCGCACAGGAGTTCATCATGCCGCCCCTACCGCTTCATTTCCGTTCCGCCACCGAGCTTGCCCGCCTGCTGCGGGCCCGCAAGGTCACGGCCTCAGGGCTTCTCGAACAGTGCCTCGATCAATATGCCAAGCACAATGATGCGCTGAACGCGGTTGTCGTCACCGATATCGACCATGCCAAAAGGGCGGCGGCGGCGTCGGACCGGCGGTTGAAGAAGGGCAAACCCATCGGCCCCTTCGATGGCGTGCCGATGACGGCGAAGGAAAGCTTCGACTGGACCGGAACGCCATCGACCTGGGGCGATCCGCGCTTTCGCGACAATATCGCATCGACCGATGCCGTGGCAATCACCCGGCTCACCGATGCCGGGGCAGTCATCTACGGCAAAACCAATGTGCCGCTGATGCTGGCCGACTGGCAGAGCTTCAATGCCATCTATGGCACCACCAACAATCCGTGGGACGTGACGCGCGTTCCCGGTGGCTCGTCGGGCGGTTCGGCGGCAGCACTCGCCACCGGTATGTCGGCTCTCGAAATCGGTTCCGACATCGGTGCCTCGATCCGCAATCCGGCGCATTATTGCGGCGTCTATGGACACAAGCCGACGTTTGGAGTGGTGCCCTATCGCGGCCACCTGCTGCCCGGCGTCGTGCAGTCCGGCGATATTTCGGTGGCGGGTCCGCTGGCCCGCTCGGCCTCCGACCTCGCGGCGATGTTGAAACTGCTGGCCGGGCCGGATGGAATCGAAGCGCGCGGCTATGTATTGACACTCCCCGCCGCCAAACAGAAGTCGCTGAAAGACTTCCGCGTCGCGGTGATGGTCACGGACGAACAGAGCGAGGTTGACCTGCCGGTGCAGGATCTGATCGGCAAGCTCATCACCTTCCTCGGCAAGCGTGTCAAGAAACTGTCGACCACCGCACGGCCGAACTTCACCACCAGGGAAGCGATGGATATCTATATCGCGCTGCTGCGCTCGGCCACCAGCAGGCGGCAGACCGATGCCGAATTCGCCGCCAACTCAGCGAAGGTGGCGGCGTCCGATCCGCTCAACGACAGTTACCTCACCAAGATGCTGCGCGCCTATGTGCTGCCGCATCGCGACTGGCTGCGCCATAGCGAGCGCCGCCATCAGATGCGCCTGTTTTGGGACCAGTTCTTCGACGACTGGGACGTGATGCTGTGCCCCACCGCCGCGTCCGCCGCTTTTCCCCACGACCAGCAGGGCGAGCGTCATGAGCGCACGATTTTGGTCAACGGCAAACATGTTCCGACCACGGATCAATTGTTCTGGGCGGGGTATTCCGGCGGCTTCCATCTGCCGTCTACGGTGGCACCCTTGGGCCTCACCGCGCAAGGCATGCCGGCGGGCATCCAGATCATCGCCCGGCAATATGGCGATTACACTTCGATCCGCTTCGCGCAATTGCTGGAGAGGGAGTTCGCCGCCTTCGTGCCGCCACCGGGCTATTGAAGCCGATAGACTTCAGATCTCGGCCAATCTCGCCGGGGTCAGCGTATCGCTGGTCCAGCTCCACACTGTAAGCAACGGCGTTCCGCCGGTCTTGGTGGCATGCAAGATCATCGGCGGGTGCCAGATGATAGCGCCTTGCGGCTGCTCCGCGAAAGCGCCGCGGTTGCGGCTCCAATTGCTGCCGGAGGTCAGCGGCCAATAGAGTTCGGGGGCGGGATGATAGTGATCGCGATAGTGATGGCCCGGCCCCAGCATCAGCAGGCCAAGCAGAAAATCATCGCCCGCGAAAAACCCGCTCGGGCCGATGATTTCGGTCCAGCCGTAATTGGCAACGAAGCCCTCGCCCAGCAGCGCATCGGAATAGGCCGATGATTGGCGCCATGCCAGGTCCTCGTCGATGGCCGCAATGGCCGCCGCCAGATCGGGCTCGATCAGCATGGTCTCGCCGAGGCATTGCGGCAGGTACGTCAGGACGGGAAGAGTGGAAGGAGCGGGCTCGCGAAAACTGCCGTCGCCCAGGTCCTGTCTGGCCATGCGTTCGAGCACCAGCGCGACGCCGTCACCGCGCCGGGCATTCAGTCCACGGGCGATGGCGCCGATCAGCCAGCGCGCGTTTTCATAAAGGTCCTGATTCACAGCCGGTCAATATCACGCCAGACGCCGCGACCGGCACGGTTTTGGCTGTTGTGTTAATTTTTTCTCATCATGGCGCCCGCCCATGCTCCTCAGGCGAGTGCCAGAAACCGTTCAGCCAGCATCACCAGTTCCCGGTCATCGGCATAACGCGCCGATGATTTGCGCATCGGGTTGTTGGCGGGAGACGCCATGTGACGGGCCAACAACCCGGGATTGCCGAGGTCGAGGCCGTCACCGGCCAGCGAAATCTTGATACCGGTCGAACGCACCAGCCGGTCATAGGCTTTGACCGCGTCGGCGGCTCCCATGGCCTCGGCAACCTTGGCGAATGCGGCGCGGTTTCCTTCCGCCACCCAATCCATGGTAGCCAGCATGGCGAGACCGGTGGCGCGGCCATGCGGGATGGGAGCGAGATCGGCCACCGCATGCGAGATGTTATGAGCCAGCGCCGTGCCGCAATTGTCGATGCCGATGCCGCCATAGCACGAGCCCAGCAGCATGGCACCGCGCGCCGCGATGTCATTGGGATGCTTAACCGCCTGTTCGAGATTTGCGGAGATCAACCGAATCGCCTGGTGGCAATAGAGGTCGTTGCCGTCGGTGCGGTGCTTGTTGGTGCAGGCCTCGATGGCGTGGACCAATGCGTCAAGCCCGGTGGCGGCGGTGATGTGCGGCGGCACACCGATTGTAAGTTCCGGATCGAGGATCGCCACATCGGGTTTCAGTTGCACGCCCCAGGCCCAGACCTTCACCTTGTTGGCATCGGCAAAGACCGAAACACGGGTGACTTCCGATCCAGTTCCGGCCGTCGTGGGGATCGCAATGATCGGCAGCCGGTTAGCGGGCAAGGCTGTAGCACAGAGCGCGTAAGCGGACGCACGCAAGCCCGATACGGCGCAACACGCCGCGAGCTTGGCAGTATCGAGTGCTGAGCCGCCGCCCAACCCGACGACCACCCTGGATTTCGCGGCTCTGGCCATTTCGGCTGCCATGTCGATGTCGCTCTGCCGGGGCTCGCCCTTGAAGCCGTCATAGACAGCCGCGTCGATGCCCATTTTGGCGAGACTCGCGATGGCCCGCGCCGTGATGCCGGGCGCTTTCAGCGCCGGGTCAGCCACGATCAGGGCGTGAGCGCCCGTGCCGCCGAGAGCCTCCGCCTTGGCGCCGAGATCGGCGATGCGGCCAGCCCCGAAAAGGATTTCGGGGATCGGGCTCAGGGTAAAGCTGGTCATTTATTGCATCCGTTCGCGTGAGATCGCGCACCGGATAAGTGGCCATCCCGCCACGGTCAAGCCGTGAGGGATTCTCACCTGATGGAGATGGTTTGCAGCGGAGCTCGCGGCACCCCCACCCCAACCCCTCCCCACAAGGGGGAGGGGCTATGTAACCCCGATTATGGATAAGCTGTGAGGTTGACGTGGCTATTTATCCTTGGCTTGACGGGCTTGAGGCCGTAGGCGGCGATGCAGGAGAG
>JANPCS010000206.1:0-3769 GCA_031431065.1 Hyphomicrobiales bacterium
GTGGGGAGGGGTTAGGGGTGGGGGTTCCCTTCGCAAAAAACTTGGCGGCTTTGCATCAGGTGCAGCCTTTGAAAGTTTCTTGCGAAGTGGACCCCCACCCCCACCCTCCCCACAAGGGGGAGGGAGAACTATGCGTCATGAACTTACCCTTCCACCGTCACCAAGGCCGTCGGGGGCATCTCGCGGGCCGGTGCTTTCATCAGTATACGGATGGTGCGGCTCAGCGTCTGGCGCATCTGGTGGCGGTGCACCACCATGTCGACCATGCCGTGTTCCTCGAGGTATTCGGCGCGCTGGAAACCCTCGGGCAGTTTCTCGCGGATGGTCTGCTCGATGACGCGCTGCCCGGCAAAACCGATGAGGGCTGCGGGCTCGGCAATCTGCACGTCGCCCAGCATGGCATAGGAGGCGGTGACGCCGCCGGTCGTCGGATGCGTCAGCACCACGAGATAGGGCAGTTTGGCGGCACGCAGTTCCTGCACGGCCACCGTGGTGCGCGGCATCTGCATCAGCGACAGCACGCCCTCCTGCATGCGCGCTCCACCTGATGAGATGAAGAAAATGAACGGTGACTTTTTCGCCGCGGCGGCGCGCATGGCGGTCACGATAGCCTCGCCCGCCGCCATGCCGAGCGATCCGCCCATGAAAGCAAAATCCTGCACCGCGATGGTGACGGCGAACCCGTCGAGCAGTCCTGTGCCCGCCATGATGCAGTCGTCCGTGCCGGTCTTGGTGCGGGCTTCCTTGATGCGGTCGGCATATTTGCGCTCATCGCGAAACTTCAAGGGGTCGGCCGGCACCTGCGGCATGGCGATCTTCTCGAATACGCCGTCGTCGAACATCGAGGCCAGGCGCACATCGGGCGGCATGCGCATGTGATAGTTGGATTGCGGCATCACATATTGATTGGCCTCAAGGTCCTTGTAGAACACCATCTGGCCGGAGTCGGGGTCCTTGACCCACATGTTCTCCGGCACCTCGCGCTTGTCGGTGCCAAGCAGCGAGCGAATTTTGGGGCGGACGAAATTCTTGATCCAGTTCATGGGAAGTTAGCTCCTCACGCCGCGGGCGATATCCGATACCAGTGCATGCACGGCTTTCGCCGTTTTTGACGTCGGCTTTCCGGTTTTTGTAAGGCTCTTTGCGATGGCGCTCACCAGAGCCGAACCGACCACCACGCCATCGGCATCGCGGGCAATGGCGCGCGCCTGTTCCGCCGTCTTGACGCCGAAGCCGACGCAGATCGGCAGTTCGGTATGTTTGCGCAGGCGCTTGACATTGGCCGCGACACTCTTCAAGTCCGGCGCCTTGGTGCCGGTAATGCCGAGCACCGAGACATAATACACAAAGCCAGAGGTATTGCGGAACACCTTTGGCGCACGCTGATCGTCGGTGGTCGGTGTGGCGAGCCGGATGAAGTTGAGACCGGCGGCCAGGGCCGGAATGCAAAGCTCCTGATCTTCTTCCGGCGGCAGATCGACGACGATCAACCCATCGACACCGGCAGCTCTCGCATCATCGAGGAACTTCGGTACGCCATAGACATAGATGGGGTTGTAGTATCCCATCAGCACAATCGGCGTGTCCTTGTCGTATCGGCGGAAGTCCTTCACCAGCTTCAGCGTCTTCTTCATCGTCTGGCCGGCCGCCAGCGCCCGCAAGCCCGCCGCCTGAATGGCCGGACCGTCGGCCATCGGATCGGTAAACGGCATGCCGATCTCGATGATGTCAGCCCCGGCTTCAGGCAGGCCGGCGATGATTTTCAGCGAAGTGTCATAGTCAGGATCACCCGCCGTCACGAAGGTGACGAGAGCGGCGCGGCCTTGCGACTTCAGTTTTTCAAATCTTTGGTCAATGCGTGTCGTCATGAGGCCTTCGCTTTTCTCAATCCATAGCTTGGTTTTTGCCTCGAGTCCCAAAGACTGACAATTTCTAGCCGATTCTTCCGAATGCGATAGACAATAGCAAATGGTGTATGGGGAATGATAAGGCGCCGAAGATCTCTTTCTTCAACTTGGGCGCCTATGTATGGGTGCTTTTGGAGCAAGTCGACCATGTTCAGGTAACTGGCACTTGCACTCTTGCGACCTTGCGGAAACACGGCCACATAATAGTGGTTCCACCATCGATAGTCAGCGACGGTGGACCTGAGATACTTTAATTGCATTCAGACTATGTCTCGCGATCCGGGAAGATGTCCGGTTCGGGCGGGGGCAACTCGTTTTCAGTTTCTAATGATTCCATCCAGCGGTGCATGGCTTCCCCGGAAATAAACACACCCTTGTCGGCCTCAGCTATCGCCAAGTCCATCTGCTCGTAAAAGTGCTCTCTTTCTTCGAGAAGATTCTGGATCGCAAGTTGGGCCAGAAATCCCGCTGACCTGTCTTCGCGTTGCGCCTGTTTCTCAAGGCGAGCTTTCACATCTTCGTCGAGACGCATCGAAAACGGGACAGTGGCCATATCCGTACTCCTTCGATTACATCGTATTACAATGTACTAGTGGGGTCAACACTACAGCTTGACACCCAGAATATCCGCCACCGTGAAGATGTCCTTGTCGCCCCGCCCGCACATGTTCATCACCATTAGATGATCCTTAGGCCTCGAAGGCGCGATCTTCATCACATGCGCCAGGGCGTGCGATGGTTCGAGTGCCGGAATGATGCCCTCGAGCTTGCAGCACAGCTGAAAGGCGGCGAGTGCCTCTTTGTCGGTAGCAGACACATACCGCACGCGCTTCATGTCATGCAGCCAGGAATGCTCCGGCCCGATGCCGGGATAATCGAGGCCTGCCGAGATCGAGTGGCCCTCGATGATCTGGCCGTCGTCATCCATCAGCAGATAGGTGCGGTTGCCGTGCAGCACGCCGGGCCTGCCGCCGGTGATCGAAGCGGCATGCTTGGTCTTGGTTTTTAGTCCCAGGCCCGCCGCCTCGACGCCGATGATCTCGACGTCTTTGTCATCGAGGAAGGGATGAAAAAGCCCCATGGCATTGGAGCCGCCGCCAATCGCCGCCACCAGCGAGTCCGGCAAGCGGCCCTCGCGCTTCAGCATCTGCTCCTTTGTCTCGCGGCCGATCACCGATTGGAAGTCGCGCACCATCTCAGGGTAGGGCGCGGGGCCTGCCACCGTGCCGATGCAATAGAATGTATCCTCGACATTGGCCACCCAGTCGCGCAGCGCTTCGTTCAGCGCGTCCTTCAAGGTGCGCGAGCCGGATTTCGCCGGCACCACTTCGGCGCCGAGCAGTTTCATGCGGAAGACATTGGGTTTCTGGCGCTCGATATCGACCTCGCCCATGTAGACGATGCATTCAAGCCCGAAGCGGGCGCAGGCCGTGGCGGTCGCAACGCCATGCTGGCCGGCACCGGTCTCGGCGATGATGCGCTTCTTGCCCATGCGGCGGGCCAACAGGATCTGGCCCATGACATTGTTGATCTTGTGGGCACCGGTGTGATTGAGCTCGTCGCGTTTCAGATAGATTTTCGCCCCACCCAGATGCTCGGTCAGGCGCTCGGCAAAATACAGCGGGCTGGGACGGCCGACATAGTGCTCGAGGAATGAGTCAAGCTCCGCCTGAAAACTCGGGTCGGCCTTGGCGTCCTTGTAGGCCTGCTCGAGTTCGAGGATCAGCGGCATCAGCGTCTCGGCGACGAAACGTCCGCCATAGATGCCGAACCGGCCGTTCTCATCGGGCCCGGTGCGGAAGGAATTGGGAGGGATGACGTTCATGTGCTCTCACCTAATAGCCCCTCCCCCTTGTGGGGAG
>JANPCS010000207.1:0-2912 GCA_031431065.1 Hyphomicrobiales bacterium
GGCAGGCCGTCTACACGCTGCAGGGTACCGCCGGCAACATCCCGCTGGCCGCGGCGTTCACCGTGGTGCCGATCGTCATCATGCTGATCTACCTGTCGATCGCCAAGCGCATGGGAGCCTTCGATGCGCTCTGACGGCACGCGCTCCGCACCCCTGCCCTTGAAACTCGCGGCGTTTGGTGGGCTGTTGTTTCTGCATGTGCCGCTGCTGCTGATCTTTCTCTATGCCTTCACCACCGAGGAGAAGAGCTATCAGTTCCCGCCGCCGGGCTATACGCTCAAGTGGTTTGCCGTGGCGTGGGAACGCCAGGACATCTGGAATGCGATCTGGCTGTCGGTCAAGGTCGCCTCGATTGCCACGCTGATCGCCCTGGTGCTCGGCACCTGTGCCGCGGCCGCCGTGTCGCGCGCCAGGTTTTTTGGCCGCGACTATATTTCATTGCTGTTCATCCTGCCCATTGCCCTCCCCGGCATCATTACCGGCATTGCGCTGCGCTCGGCCTTCAGCATGATGGATGTGCCGTTCTCGACCTGGACCATCGTGCTTGGCCACGCGACGTTCTGCATCGTCGTTGTCTACAACAACGCACTGGCGCGTTTCCGCCGCACGTCAGGCAGCATGATCGAAGCATCGATGGATCTGGGCGCCGATGGCTTCCAGACGTTCCGCCACGTGGTGCTGCCGCAGATCGGCTCGGCGCTGCTGGCCGGCGGCATGTTGGCTTTCGCGCTGTCCTTCGATGAAGTCATCGTCACCACCTTTACGGCAGGCCAGCAATCGACATTGCCGATCTGGATGCTGAATGAATTGATCCGCCCGCGCCAACGCCCGATCACCAATGTCGTGGCGATCTTTGTGATCGCCGTGACATTCATCCCGATCCTCGCGGCGTATTATCTCACCAGAGACGGCGAGCATACCGGCGGGGCGGGGAAGTAGCCGCGCAAACATTCCTCACCAACTTAACGATGGTCCAACGCAAAGTGCCGGCCCGGGGATTGGAGACGGGGAGGCCACCCGAATTCCAGCCCGGACCGGCGACCCCTCGATTCAGGAGATGCGGCAGACCTGAAGCGTGGGGGCAAACTTGTTCGCTTGCGCCCTGATGTAAGGTGCTGGCGGGACGGTTTGGAGGTGCAGTCCTCGCCGTCCCGCTGGTGTTCTGATCGGAAGAGTGGAAGCCTCCGTAGCAGTTCGTTTGTTGGTTCTATTTTTATGTAATCCGGGCGCGATTAGCCAGCGCAAGTGTTGGTTAACACTTGGTTTCCTGAGCTGAAGGTCAAGAGTTAAGGTAAACTGCCGCTAACTTGGTAAACGCCTTGCGCTTTACTTAGTCTTGCGGCAGCGGCGTGCCGCCCGGCTCCGGAAGATGCATTTCAAGCGGCTGCTCGATCTCGGTTCCATCGAGCGGATCCTCGTCGGCGCTGAGTTCGTCACCACTGCGCGGCACTGGGATGTCGAAGCCCGGCGGCAGGTTGGCTTCGAGCAATCCGGCACCTCTGAGTTCCTGCAGGCCCGGCAGATCGCCCACTTCATTGAGCCCGAAATGGTTGAGGAAGGCCTCCGTGGTGCCATAGGTCACCGGCCGCCCCGGCGTCTTGCGGCGGCCGCGCATCTTCACCCAACCGATGTCGAGGAGAATATCGAGCGTGCCCTTGGATATCGCCACGCCACGGATATCTTCGATCTCGGCGCGCGTCACCGGTTGATGATACGCGATGATCGCCAGCGTCTCGAGGCCGGCCTTCGACAACTTGCGCTGCTCGACGGTTTCGCGCCGCAGAATGTGGCCAAGGTCATCGGCCGTGCGGAACAGCCACTTGCCCGCCACCTCGACAAGGTTGATACCGCGATTGGTGTAGTTCGCCTGCAAATCGGCAAGCAGGCGCTGGACCTCGGCACCCTCCGGCAGGAAGCTCTTGATATGGGCGATGTCGATGGGCTCGGCTGACGCAAACAGCACCGCTTCGACGATGCGCAGATGCTGGTTGCGGTCAGCACGCGGATGCATGGTTACAACTGCACCCGGAAAATCTTCTTCGTTGCCCGAAGCCTGCTCGTCATCAGGACCAGCTTCTTCGGCTTCGCTCATCACCGCAGCACGCACGGCGTCCGGCGCAACACCGATGGGTTCATCGATTTGCGCGTCATCGCCGGAGGGCATATTGGCGGCTGCGATCTGGCCTTGCATCGAACTACTCCTTCAGACGCCGCGCTATCACGCGGCAACAACCCGGCGGCGCATATAGATGGGCTTGAAGGCCCCCTCCTGCCGCAACTCAAGCAAGCCTTCGCGCGCCAGTTCGAGGCTGGCGGTAAAGCTTGACGCCGTCACCGAGCGGCGCATCTCGGGCTCCATCAGATAATCGGCGAGCCACGAATCGAAAGTGCCCCAGTCGTCCATCATGCCCACCAGGCGCTCCAGCGCGGTGCGCGCTTCCTTGATCGACCACGCCTGCTGCTTCTTCACCGTATAGGTCTGCCGCCGCATCTTCTGCTGCCGGCGCTCGGCATAGGCCTTGAGCATGTCGATGAGATTGTCGCCATACTGCCGCTTGGTGTCGTAGATCAAAGGTTCGGGCGCACCCCGCGCGAACACATCGCGGCCCAGAACGCTGCGCTTCATCAGGTTTTCGGAAGCGGTGCGCATCGCCTGCAACCGCTGCAACCGGAAGGCCAGACGCGCCGCCAGATCCTCGGGCTCGGCGTCATCGGTTCCCGGAGGTGCGGGTATCAGCAGCCGCGACTTCAGGTAGGCCAGCCACGCCGCCATGACCAGATAGTCCGCAGCGAGTTCCAGTTGCAACTTCCGCGCCTTCTCGATGAATTCGAGATATTGCTCGGCGAGCTTGAGGATCGAGATGTGCTTCAAGTCGATCTTGTGGTGCCGCGCCAGTTCCAGCAACAAGTCG
>JANPCS010000208.1:0-6580 GCA_031431065.1 Hyphomicrobiales bacterium
ACTCGATCCCAAGGATATCGAAATTGCCCAGTTGACAGAGGAATCCGCCTCGTACAAAGACCGCCTGCTGCGCACCGCCGCCGACATGGAAAACTTGCGCAAGCGCGCCGAGCGCGAGAAGGCGGAAGCAACGCTTTATGCCGCCACGAATTTCGCCCGCGACCTGTTGAGCGTCGCCGACAACATGTCACGCGCCCTTGCCGCCATGTCGGAAGATGACAAGGATGCCGCTGACGAGGCGACCAAGAACCTGCTGACCGGCGTCGAGCTAACCGAAAAGGAATTGCTCAATATTTTCCAGCGCTACGGCATCCGCCGAGTCAACACGGTGGGCTACAAGTTCGACCCCAACCTGCATCAGGCATTGTTCGAGTTGCCGACAAGCGAACACCCGCCCGGCACCGTGGTCCAGGAAATGCAATCCGGCTTCGCCATTGGTGACCGCTGCCTGAGGCCCGCCATGGTGGGCGTGGCGAAGGCAGAGGGATAAGGCAGCCCTTACTGCCCCGCCGGCTTTTCCTTGTTCAGGGCGTCGCCCAAAATCGCAGCGGCACCTTCAAAGCCTGAGCCGGTGACAATTGTGTTGGGCACCAACTTGCCCATCAGTTCAACCAGTTGCGGTTGACGCTCAAGCGAGCCCAAGACTTTTTCGAGCGCCTGCAGCATGGCGACGCGGTCCTGGCCCAGGACATTGGCTTGGGCCAATTGGCCTTGGGCGATTTCTTCCAGATACTTGCGTTCGGCGCGGCCCAGGGCGGCGCGTTCGGCTTCCTTCTGCTCGGCCACTTGCACGGCGATCTGCGATTCAACCAGGCGCGGCTGCTCGTTGGCTGTGGCTTTGGCCTGTTCGGTTTCGATCCTCTGCTTTTGCGCCTCGGTCTCGCGCTTGTAGGCCTCGCCCAGCTGGTCGGCCAATTGCTGGCGCTGGCGGCCCAACAAGATTTCCGGCGGGATCGAGGGTTCACCCAAGCGCACTTCCTTGATCTCGACGCCAGCTTTGCGGGCCTCGATCTTGATCTGCTCCTCTATTGTGTCCTCGATTGCCTCACGGTTTTCGATGAAGTCGAGAACCCGCGTGGGGCGCACTTCGTAGCCCACGATCTTGTCGCCGTCCTTCTTGGGGATGCGGATGTTCGAACCCGCGACGTTCCTGACAATCGAGCGGATCAACGGCGTCAGGATGCGGTGCTCGATCTGGTCGATGCCGCCGACCGAGCCCGCCACGATGGGGGCGTTCTCGGGCGACACCTGCGCCACGGCGCGCAGTTCCTGCGGAATGTCCCAGCCCTCGACCTTGACGAAGACCGCGACATCGACGGCGGTGTCGGGCTTTGGCACGTTGATGGCGCGCTCGACCTGATTGAGGTTGCCCTGCTGGTCGAGCGACAGGTCGATGAAACGCTTGGTATACCCACCCTTATATTCCCAGGTCTGCACGCGGGTATCGACAAGCGTCACTTCATAGGCGTGGCGGTTGAGGTAATAGGCGCCGGGCAGCAGCGGTTCCTTCCACAGGCCGATGCAGCCCCTCGGCACCAGCGGCACGGAGAGCGCTTCGGCATCGTGCTGGGCCTGGCTGACCCGCACCATCTCTTCCTTGCAATTGAGACCCGGCTGCTGGACGTTGGATTTCACCACGCCGACCTGGCCCGTCGGGATGATGGTGGCGGCCGTATCCTGGTCGATACGGACATCGAAGAGATAGCGGTTGAGGCGATAAGAGCCGGGTTTCAGCACGGTTTCCTGCGGCCCCCGAAAGCCGCCCTGTTCGATATAGGCCTGGGCGACGAGCATGGTGGCGAGCTTGTCATCGGCGATGACGGGGGCAATGAACATGCCCTCCGGCATGGGAGCGCCATCGAGCGCGGTGATCTGGCCGTAATAGCCTTCCGGCACCTGCACCACCTCGCGCTCCTCGACATCGAAGAGCACGTTCAGCAACGGACGGAAATGAAAGCCCGGCCCCAGGATCTCGGCCTGCGGACCCTTCTGGCCGGGGAGTGCGATGATGCGGCCGGGCGGCAAATCGTCAGCGAGATAGACGCGCTTCAGGTGGCCGACGCTATCAGCCGGGATCAGCACGAAGGACGTGGAGGAGAGGGCGGCAAGGCCGAGCACGATCAGCACCACGCCAAAAACCGATCCGCCCAGGACCTGGCCGATCATCGCGGCGCGGTTCTGCGGGCCTCCTGCCACCGGTGCGGGGCGCCTGAACATCGCGGCGATGCCAAACAGGATCAAAACGAAACCGATGATCACATAAAGCACGAGAGACCTCCCCTTATCAGATTGATATGTTGCCGCCGGACTTTGGCGGATTGGCCTGCCGAATTCTTGTGGTGTTTAACACCATCCCGGCGATTGCGCCATGTTGGCAGAAGCCGGGGATTGCACCGCTTTCACTGATCGCCCGCGTAACCTGTTTCGCTACCCGTGAACGCAGGACTGAAAACGCAGATCAGCCGCGTTGGCTCCTGCGCAATGAAGCGGAATTGCGTTCCCTTGTCCGCCACCCACATGGTGCCCGGCACGATCTCATGGGCGGCGCCGTGCTGGTCTGTCAATGTGGCATGGCCTTCGAGGCAGTAGGCGATCTCGATGTGTTTATCATAACCATATATGGCTTCGATGCCTGGCTTCAGGACGATGTCGGTCACCGTGACACCGGTTCCGTCCTGTTCCAGCAGGAAGCGGAAGGTCTCGTAAGTGGGTGCCTTCACGTGGCGCGCGGTTCCCGCCAGGTCTTGCTTGCGGATGATGCGGATCGTCATACCGGTGTTGCTCCATTAAGTTGATCTTTGGCCTGCTCTGCCGCCGCGAACCCTGACAGATGCGCGCCGTGGATGGTGGAAAAGAAATCGGGCGAGCAATGTTCGCCAGCGAAGACGATGCGCCCGCCCAGCGGCTGGCTGAACTCCCGGCGGGAATCGGCGCGGCCAGGTTTGCAGTGGGAATAGGCGCCGCGCGCCCAGGGGTCGGATGTCCAGTTGGTGGCGATGCCCTTGACGATGCGCTTTCGGATATCGCCACCGAAGGCAAAGACCATGTTCTCGATGGCGAGATCAATCATCGCCTGCTCGCCGGCCGCTGCGAGGTCGCGGGCGTAGTTGCCACCTGAGTGCGAGATCACCATCGGCCGCCCGAAGGGATTGATATGCAGGTTGAAGGGTTCCCTGGTCATGGGCAGTCCATGGATGATATTGCCATAGACGTGGCCGAAACCTGCCAATGGCCGGTCGAGCAGCAGGGCAATCTTCTCGGCATGGCCCATCGGGCAATCGGCAATCGCCTGCAACACCTTGGTGGGAAGCTCCGGCGTGAAGCGTAATGACGCCAGCACATTGACCGGTACCGCCACGATCAGCGATCTCGCCGTTAGCGTGCCTTTGGGCGTGGCAAGTTTGACACCCTTGCCCGACCAGTCGACATGCGTGACCGGGCAATCGAGCGTCACCGGCAGTCCCGCCGCATGGGCCGCAACCAGCGCGCCATAGCCATCCTCGACCGGAAAGTCGCCGCCCTCATCGATGTAACGCTGATAGTCAAGGATCGAGCAGTCCTCCGGCTCGTGCGAGGTGATCTGCGACAGCGTGCGCCTCGTCAGGCGGTACCACGGATCGGCTGTGTCGATCACCGCCGAGAAGCCGAGATCGCTGTTTGCTTCGGCGATCGCGTTGTAGGCCGCCATGAAGCTTCGCGCGTTGCCGGCCAGCATGGCCGCATTGGCGATGCTGCCATTGCCGGTAAGCAGCACGCGCTTTGACCAGTCCATGGTGGAACTGTAGCGGAAGCCCAACCTGTCGGCGATTTTCATGAAAGGGTTCACTGCTGCCGCATGCAGCCAATGCCCGCCGCGGTCGAAGGCGATGCCGGGAAAACTCTGGTGATCGGTAAAGGCCCGCCCGCCGATGCGGCCCTGGGCTTCGAGCACCACGAAGCGCTTGCCCGCCTTTTGCAGTGCGAGGCCAGCGGCCAAACCCGCCGCGCCAGCACCGATGACGGCGATATCGTAGGCTTCGCTCATGCGGGCTTCCTTACCCGCCGCAATGTCAGATTGATCCGCCCGCCATCCTTCAGCAGCGTGGATGTGCCGGTCAGCACCCGGTCGATGCCGTGGTGGCAGAGGCGCGATGCCCCGCCCATCACCAGTACGCCGCCGGAACTCAGCTTCAGCGTCTCGGTCTTGCCGCCGCGCTCTGGCCCACCGATGCGGAAGACGGCGGTATCTCCCAATGAGATCGAGATCACGGGGGCGGTGAATTCCTCCTCGTCCTCATCGCGGTGCAACCCCATCTTGGCGCCCTGATTGTAGAAATTGACGAGGCAGGCCTCGGGGTCGTGGGGGTAGCCCGAGAGCTTGCGCCAGAGGTCCAGCACCATGGCCGGAATCGGCGGCCATGGTTTGCCCGTCTCCGGATGGGCCGGCTGATAGCGGTAACCGGCCCGATCCGACACCCAGCCGAGCGTTCCCAGATTGGTCATCCGCACGGTGAACGGCCTCCCGGTTCGTGGCATGATGGGGATGAACAGCGGCGCCGCAGCCACGGCGGCGCGGAGGTGCTCGACGAGAGCGATCTGGGCGTCCTTGTCGAGGTACGTGGGGTGATATTTCAGGCCAGATCGCATTCCCTTATCTGTCATTGCCGGACTCGTTCCGGCAACCTATTTCTACTTCGCGCATGGTATCCATGGGTCGCCGGAATAAATCCGGCGATGACAAATCTTGAGATGGGGAAGTTCATGAAATCCTGCAAGCTGATCAGCGGAGGTGCTGCCTTCGACGGCAAGCAGGGGCTCTCGTATTTCTCCGGCATTTCGGCTGAGACAGCGGGCTCGGAAAAGCTCTGCATGCATATCGTCACCATTCCGCCCGGGGCATCGGCGCGTCCGCACTACCACGAAGCCCATGAATCGGCGATTTTCGTGCTGGAGGGCACGTCGGAAATGCGCCATGGACCCCATCTCGAGCAGGTGATGACCATCAAGGCCGGGGATTTCGTCTATATTCCGGCGGGCGTCCCGCACCAGCCCTATAACCCGACCGGCAAGCCGGTCCGCGCCGTCCTCGCCCGCACCGACCCCAATGAGCAGGAAAGTGTCGTCCTTCTCGATTGATCGGCATCAAAACCCGCGTTTCGGAGCTTGATAGGCAAAAACCTCCTGCCTATATAGCGCTCAACACCGGGCACCCACAGAATCAGGGCGGTCCGGAGCAAATCTAATCAGGAGGCGGATCCCCATCTTGAGGGGGTCGGGAAAGTGCCTTAGGGGCTTCCCCAAGTCCGCCTGCCAACTGGAGACGAGAAGATGGCGAAAGTAATTGGTATCGACCTCGGCACGACGAACTCGTGCGTTGCGGTCATCGAAGGAAAGACCCCCAAGGTCATCGAGAACGCGGAAGGGGCGCGCACCACGCCGTCGATCGTGGCGTTCAACGCCGATGGCGAGACGCTGGTCGGCCAGCCGGCCAAGCGCCAGGGTGTCACCAACCCGGAAAACACTTTCTTTGCGATCAAGCGGCTGATCGGCCGCCGCATGGAAGACCCGATGGTGGCGAAGGACAAGAAGCTTGTCCCCTACAATATCGTCAAGGCCGACAATGGCGATGCCTGGGTCGAGAGCCGCGGCAACAAGTTCTCGCCATCGCAGATTTCCGCCTACACGCTGACCAAGATGAAGGAAACCGCCGAGCGCTATCTGGGCGAACCAGTGACGCAAGCGGTGATCACCGTTCCGGCCTATTTCAACGACAGCCAGCGCCAGGCCACCAAGGATGCCGGCCGGATCGCCGGCCTCGAGGTGCTCCGCATCATCAACGAGCCGACCGCCGCGGCGCTCGCTTACGGGATGGACAAGAAGCAGGCCGGCACGATTGCCGTCTATGACCTGGGCGGCGGCACCTTCGACGTGTCGATCCTCGAGATCGGCGATGGCGTCTTCGAGGTCAAGTCGACCAATGGCGACACGTTCCTGGGCGGCGAAGACTTCGACATGCGCATCGTCGATTATCTTGCCGACGAGTTCAAGAAGGAGCAGGGCATCGACCTCAGGAAGGACAAGCTTGCCCTGCAGCGCCTGCGCGAAGCGGCTGAAAAGGCCAAGGTCGAGTTGTCGTCCGGCGCTCAGACCGAGATCAACCTGCCGTTCATCACAGCTGACGCGAGCGGTCCCAAGCATCTCACCCTGAAGCTGACCCGCGCCAAGCTCGAAGCCCTGGTCGATGACCTGATCCAGAAGACCATCGACCCGTGCCGCGCGGCGATGAAGGATGCGGGTGTGACCGCTGGCCAGATCGACGAAGTCATTCTGGTCGGCGGCATGACGCGCATGCCCAAGGTCATCGAGGTGGTGAAGCAGTTCTTCGGCAAGGAACCGCACAAGGGCGTCAACCCCGACGAGGTCGTGGCCATAGGTGCTGCGATTCAGGCCGGCGTTCTTCAAGGCGACGTCAAGGACGTGCTGCTGCTCGACGTGACGCCATTGTCGCTCGGCATCGAAACGCTGGGCGGTGTGTTCACGCGCCTCATCGACCGCAACACCACGATCCCGACCAAGAAGAGCCAAGTCTTCTCGACCGCCG
>JANPCS010000209.1:0-11810 GCA_031431065.1 Hyphomicrobiales bacterium
CGTCTTGGTCGTCATCGCCTTCTTGGTGGCATTGGGTTTTGGAATCCTGGCACCGGCGCTTCCGATCTCTGTGCCGCGATGGAGGTGCGGGTCACCAAATGGGACATTGCCGAAACCCAATCGGGTGGGCCATTTCCGGAAGTGCTGGAGCACGAGATTTTCCTCAATTGCATCCTGGCGCGCCCGGGCTGCCCGGTCTTCGTCCCGGCATCGGCCAAGACAGCGCCGCGCAAGTTGACGGTGATCGGCGACATTGCCTGTGATCCCACCTCCGATTTCTCACCAATTAAAGTCTATGACAGAGTAACAGACTGGCAGCAGCCGGCGCTTCGCGTGCATGAAGTGCCACCGCTTGATGTGACCGCTATCGACAATCTGCCGTCGCTGCTGCCATGGGAAAGCAGCGAGGATTATGCAGTACAGCTCTTGCCCTCGTTGCTGATGCTGGGCAGTCTGAACACTGGAGTATGGCACCGCGCCAAAGCGGAGTTTGACCGCCACAGCGCGGCATTGTGATTGGGAGAGAATAACATGACAATACATTGGTGCGGCACGGGGCTGTCATCCGGACCGGGGCTGAGACGGCTGCTGGAGAACGGCCACAAGGTTACGGTGTGGAACCGCACCGTCGAAAAAGCCCGCGAGGCGGTCGGCAATCTCACAATGGACGTGCGGCCCTATTCGCTTGATGCGTTGACGGCGGCATTGCAACCGGGCGACCTGGCGATCTCCATGCTGCCCGCCGACCAGCATGTGGCGATTGCCACGGCCTGCCTATCGAAGGGCGCTAACTTTGCCTCGTCCTCTTACATCGCGCCGGAAATGCGTGCGCTTGATGATGCGTTCAAGACCAAGGGCCTGGTGTCGATCAACGAAGTCGGTCTCGATCCCGGCATTGACCACTTGATGGCCCATGATCTGGTGGCGCGCTATCGTGCCTGCAAGGCTTACGATGCCGGAAATGTCCTGAGTTTCACCTCCTATTGCGGCGGTGTTCCGAAAATTCCCAATCCGTTCCGCTACAAGTTCAGCTGGGCGCCGGTTGGTGTGTTGAAGGCCTTGCGGTCGCCGTCGCGGTCGCTGCGCGATTTCAAGGAATTGAAAGTGGACCGGCCATGGAACGCCATCACCGCCTATGACGCGCCGCTGCCCGTTCCCGAAAGCTTCGAGGTCTATCCGAACCGCGACAGCTATCCGTTCATGGACGAATATCGTTTCGACAAGAGCTGGAAGGTGCGCGATTTCGTGCGCGGCACCATACGCCTCAACGGCTGGGCAGAAGCCTGGGCGCCGGTGTTCCGCGAAATCGAAACGCTCTCAGGCCCCGCGGGCGATGCCAGGCTGGCGGAGATGGCGGTCGGATTCCTGAAAGAAAATTCCTATGCGCCGGGCGAGCCGGATCGCGTCATTCTCTTCGTGTCGCTCAAGGCCGAGCGCGACGGCAAGCCGGTCTATCACGAGACCTGGGCGATGGATGCCTGGGGCGGCGCTGCTGGCACGGCGATGGGCCGGCTGGTTTCGATCCCGGTATCGATGGCGGTCGAGTCGGTGATCAGGAAAGAAATCCAACCCGGCGTTCACGGCGCTCCGAGCGATCGAAACATCCTCGACAATTGGTTGACTCAAGTCAAGAAATTGGCGCAATACATGGAGCGGGTGAACCGCCTCGCGTGAGTTAGGCTCTCAGCCACGATTTCATCTCTTCCGCCGGATCGCGCGCACGGTCCGGCGGAACCGACAAGCCAGCCTCGATCAGGCGCTTCCCCACCATGTAAGCGGCAGCGGCATTCATCGCATCGACCGCCAGCAAGTTCCCCGCCTTGTAGTACCAGACGGAGTAGTCACTAGCGGGGCCGGGACCACGCGTCACGACGTCATCATAGCCCTGATTGAGGCCGGCGATCTGCAGTTTGATGTCATATTGGTCGGACCAGAACCACGGCTTCGCCACATAAGATTGTTGCTGTCCGGCAATGGTCAGGGCGGCGGCCTCGCCATGGGCAATGGCGTGCGGCACCGATTCAAGCCGCAGCCTGCCGCCACGGTAAGGGAAACTGGTGCAGTCGCCGGCGGCGAGAATGTCGGGGCCGGCGGTCCGGCAGAACTCATCGACAACAATGCCATTGTCGACGGCCAGGCCTGCCTCAACCGCCAACCCGGCTGTGGGTGCAACGCCGATGCCGGCGATCACCACATCGCACGCAAACACTCGGCCATCGGTCAGCACGGCGGCGTTCACTGCGCCATTCTCGCCGCGCAGTGAATCAAGCTTTGCACCAGCGATGATTTCAACGCCGTGCGACATGTGCAAGGCATGGAAATAAGCCGAGGTTTCCTTGCAGGCGACGCGCTCGAGAATGCGTTGTGCGGCCTCGATGATGGTGACGCGCATGCCCGCCTTCACCGCAACACTTGCCGCTTCAAGTCCGATGTAGCCGCCGCCGATCACCACAAGCCTTGCGCCTGCACGGAAATGATGGGCCAGCGCGTCGATGCCGGCGATGTTGCGCACAGTGTAAATGTTGCCGAGCCCGTTGGTGATGGCCTGCGGCAGGTTCCGCGGTGTGCAGCCGGTCGCAATCAGCAGCGTTGAGTATTGCAACTTATCACCTGTGTCCAACAGCACCGATTTGGTGGTGCGTTCGATTTTCGCGACGCGCCGGCCAGTGCGGCAAGTGACCTTCTGCTCGGCATACCACTCCGGCGGGCGCAGCAGCAGGCGCTCGGCCGGCATTTCGCCGGTCAGATATTTCTTCGACAATGGCGGACGCTGATAGGGCAGATGCGGCTCTTCCCCGATGAGCGTGATGGCACCGCTCCATCCCAGCCCGCGCAGTTTCGCCGCGCATGACAGCGAAGCCTGCCCGGCGCCGATGCAAATGACGTGTTCGCTGAGTTTCTCATTCATAATCATCAGCTAGGACACAGGCCGCGTCGGTTCGTCAAGCGTCTTGCCGACATCCGAAGACATTGCGCCGCTTTCCAGCTATGCTCGCCCCAGCGCACCCGCTTACTGAGTACCGCGACTGGAGAAAACGCCAATGCCCGGACTTCGCCCCGATGTCGATCCCGATGGATTGCAGGAATTCTCGGTGGTCTTCACCGACCGCTCGGTCAATCACATGTCGCAGAAGTTCCAGGGCGCGATGCGCGATATCTCAGGCCTGCTGCGTGAAGCCTATAAAGCCCACGCCGCCGCACTGGTGCCAGGTGGCGGCACCTATGCGATGGAATCCGTGGCCCGTCAGTTTGCTACTGGAAAGCACGCGTTGATTGTCCGCAACGGCTGGTTCTCCTTCCGCTGGTCGCAGATTTTCGACATGGGAGGCTTCGCCGTCAGGACAACCGTCGTCATGGCCCGGCAGACAGGCAATGCCGCGCGCTCGCCCTATGCGCCGCCGCCCATTGCCGAGGTTGTCGCCAAGATCCGCGAGGAGAAACCCCATATCGTTTTCGCACCGCATGTCGAGACATCGGCCGGATTGATCCTGCCCGACGGCTACATCGCGGCAATGGCCGCAGCGGCGCATGATGTGGGCGCCATGATGGTGCTCGACTGCATCGCCTCGGGTGCGGTCTGGGTGGACATGGAGTCAACCGGCGTCGATGTGCTGGTGTCGGCGCCGCAAAAGGGCTGGTCGGCCTCGCCATCAGCTGGCCTCGTGATGCTGTCGAAGCTTGCAGCCGAACGGCTCGATCAATCGGCCTCCAACAGCTTTGCGCTCGACCTCAAGAAGTGGCGCGCCATGATGGCGGCATATGAGGCCGGCGGCCACGCCTATCATGCGACCATGCCAACCGACGCGCTGCTTGGACTTCGCGCGGCGATGATAGAAACCAAGGCTCTCGGCTTCGACGCCATGAAAGCGGCGCAATGGGCGCTCGGCAATGGGGTTCGCGCCATGTTGAAAGCCAAAGGCGTGCAGTCAGTGGCGGCCGAAGGCTTCGGCGCGCCGGGCGTCGTCGTGTCCTATACCGATGACCCGGAGGTGCAGAACGGCAAGAAATTCCTGGGCCACGGCATGCAGATCGCAGCTGGAGTTCCGCTGCAGGTGGGCGAAGGCCCGGAGTTCAAGACCTTCCGCTTGGGGCTCTTCGGCCTCGACAAATTGACCGATGTCGACGGCACCCTGGCGCGGATCAAGGCGGTTATCGACGTGGTGCTTTATTTTGGCTCCGCCTACGGAGCAAACGACCCTTCGAGGCTCCCCCGGATCAAGTCCGGGGTCGCACCTCAGGGTGAGGATACTTATTGATATCCCTCATGCTGAGGTGCTCACGGCAAGGCCGTGAGCCTCGAAGCACAAGCCACTCCTTCACACGACCTGTTTGCGCATATCCTGCGGATCGATCCCGGCGACTGCCACCGGCTTCTTCATCGCGTCGCGGCGGAAGGGTTCGCCCAGTTCCTGATTGATCATCGCTTCGATGAGCGTCGTCTTGTTGTGCTTCATCTGGTCCTCGATGGCCTTGGCCAGCGCATCGCGCAGCTCGTCCATGGTGCGCGCCTGAACGCCCTGAAGCCCACAGGCCGTGGCGATGCCGGCAAAAGACACATCCTCGCCGAGCTCGGTGCCGACGAAGTTGTCGTCATACCACAGCGTCTAATTGCTCTTTTCCGCTCCCCATTGATAGTTGCGGAACACAATCATGGTGATGGGAGGCCATTCCTTGCGGCCGATGGCGGTCAATTCGGTCACCGCGATCCCGAAAGCGCCGTCGCCGGCGAAACCCACCACCGGCACGCCGGGGCAGCCGATCTTGGCGCCGATGATCGACGGCAGGCCATAGCCGCAGGGACCGAAGAGGCCGGGAGCCAGATATTTCCGGCCCTGCTCGAAAGTCGGATAGGCGTTGCCGATGGCGCAATTGTTGCCGATGTCGGAGGAGATGATCGCCTCCTTCGGCAGCGCCGCCTGGATGGCGCGCCAGGCCATGCGCGGGCTCATCCACCTGGGCTTGGCCGCTCGCGCGCGTTCGTTCCAGGTGGTGCCCGGATCGTCCTGCTCGTGGTCCATGCTGGAAAGCTGTTGCGCCCACTTCGACTTGGTCAGCGCAATGAGTTCCTTGCGATCCTTGCGGCCCGGGTCGCCAGCTTGCGGCGACAGCTTCGTCAGGATCGCTTCCGCCACTTGCCTGGCATCGCCAACGATGCCGGCGGCGACCCGCTTGGTGAGGCCGATGCGGTTGGGGTTGATATCGACCTGGATGATCTTCGCCTGCTTTGGCCAATAGTCGAGGCCATAGCCGGGAAGCGTCGAGAACGGATTGAGCCTGGTGCCCAGCGCCAGCACGACATCCGCCTGGTTGATCAGTTCCATCGCGGCCTTGGAGCCATTGTAACCCAACGGCCCGGCAAACAAAGGATGCGAACCGGGGAACGCGTCATTATGCTGGTAGCCGACGCAGACCGGCGCATCGAGGCGTTCGGCGAGTTTCCTGGAGGCCGGGATGGCGCCACCGATCACCACGCCCGCACCATTGAGGATTACCGGGAACTTCGCTTCGGAGAGGAGTTTCGCAGCTGCCGCAATTGCCTCGTCGCCACCCGCCGGGCGTTCGAACTCGACGATTGCCGGAAGGTCGATGTCGATCACCTGCGTGAAGTAATCGCGCGGCATGTTGATCTGCGCCGGAGCCGAGAGGCGCTTGGCATTGAGGATGACGCGGTTCAAGACTTCGGCAACGCGGTTGGGATCGCGCACTTCTTCCTGATACGCCACCATGTCCTTGAACAGCGCCATCTGCTCGACTTCCTGGAAGCCGCCCTGGCCGATGGTGCGGTTGGCTGCTTGCGGCGTCACCAGCAACAGCGGCGTATGGTTCCAGTAGGCGGTTTTCACAGGTGTGACGAAGTTGGTGATGCCGGGGCCATTCTGGGCGATCATCATCGACATCTTGGCCGACGCCCTGGTGTAACCGTCGGCCATCATACCGCCGGAGCCCTCGTGGGCGCAGTCCCAGAAGGTGATACCGGCTTTCGGGAACAGATCGGAAATCGGCATGAAGGCCGAGCCGATGATGCCGAAGGCATGCTCGATGCCGTGCATCTGCAGAACCTTGATGAAAGCCTCTTCGGTGGTCATGCGCATGGTGTCAGTCTCCAGGAATCCGATTTGCCAGCCTTTTAGCCTACCGCGCCGGAGTCAAGCTAGAACCAACTCATGCGATCACCCGGGTCCAGTTGATTGCCGGCGGTTCAGGTGCAATCATCGGACCATTCGGAAGGGGCAAGATTCCATGGACGATTCGACATTCGGAAAAGACGACGGCCGCGGATTCTGGACACCCAAGCGGCCGGTCAGCTATGGCCCGGCTTTCGACTGGCCGCCGCGCCCGAAGGTCCTGTTCAAGTGGTTTTTCGGATTTCCCGGCTATTTCCTGCCGTGGAACGTGCTCTATGCCATTGCCGCCATTCTGATCTGGCAGTTCCTCACACCGGCGCTCGACACCATGAAAGAGCTCTCCGTGGGATGGATCGTTTTCATCCTGCTGCGGAACATTGTCCTTGCCATCCTGGTCTATGGCGCCTGGCACCTGTGGTTCTATGTCTGGCGGAAACAGGGCACGGCGTTCAAGTACAACCGGCAATGGCCGAAGAACCAACCAGCCTTTCGCTTCGGCAACCAGACCTATGACAACATGTTCCACACGCTGGCCAGTGGTGTGCCGATCTGGACGGCCTATGAAGTGCTGCTGCTGTGGGCCTATGCGAATGGCTTCGCCCCGATGGTCGATTTTGCCGATCAACCGGTGTGGTTCATTGCGGTGTTCTTCCTCGTGCCGTTCATTCATGAAGTGGGCTTCTATTTCGCCCACCGCCTCCTGCATTTTCAGGTGTTCTATGAATTGGCGCACAAACTGCACCATCGCAATGTCAATCCGGGGCCATGGTCAGGCCTTTCCATGCACCCGATCGAACACGTGATCTATTTCTCGACGATCCTGCTGTTCTTCCTCATTCCGTCGCATCCGATTCACATGATCAACCTGGCATCGCGGCTTGGCGTGGCGCCGGCTCAAGGACATACGGGCTTTGACCGCATGGCGATCGGCGAGAACACCAGCATGGATGTGTCCTACTTCGCGCACTATCTGCACCACCGCTATTTCGAGGTGAATTATTCCGATGGCATGGTGCCGCTGGACAAGTGGTTCGGCTCATTCCACGACGGCAGCCCGCAAGCCCACGAAGCGATGAAGGCGAGGCGCCAGTTGCGCGGCGGCTGAGCAGCGACTATCCCCAGGTGATTGGCGGTTCCTGGTAAGCATCGTCATCGGCCTGCAGCAGGCCAAGCGGCACGGGCCTGATGGGCGGCCGTGGCGCTGCATAGGAATATTCATCCGGCAAGCGGCCATGCGATTTACACAGCTGCTCGACGGCTTCCGGAATGCAGTAGCGGCCCTGGCAACGGCCCATGCCAAGCCGCGATTGACGCTTCAACGAACCGATGCTGTCATTGCCGTCGGCGGTGATGCCGGAGACCAATTCCCCGGCAACGGATTCGCAGCGGCAGAGAATGGCCTCCGATCGCGGTGTCCGATCGGTATGTGCCGGTTTGAAGACAGTCCACAGCGCCTTCTGGAACCGGCGGTGGCGTTTGAGATCGCGCCTTGCATGATCGACAGAGCCGGAGACGTCGGATTGCTTTGTCCCAAGCACTTCACGCGCCGCGGTGATGCCGGCAATCACCGCTTCGGCCATCGCCGCCTGGGCACCGCCAAGGCCGCAGCAATCGCCGGCGGCGAACACCTGGGGGACACTGGTGCGCATGGCGGCGTCGCGCCTGGTAACGAGGTGGAGGCGCTGCGGGTCATAGTCATGGCGGCAACCTAGCAGACGCAGGATTTCGTTGCCGGGCAGGAAGCCATAACCGAGGCAGACAACATCAGCTTCAAATCTCAGGTGGCCCGCCGTTGCCGCAAGGCCCGGCGCAATTTCGCCGATCGATGCCGGCCAGTGCACCGGAACGTTGCGGCGCTTCAACTCGCGCAGGTATCCGAAACCTTGACGCATGAGGCCCGGCGCGGCCAATGCCATCGCCGCAAGTGACGGGAAAGTTGAAATGCCCGGCGCCGCCGCGGCTTCGAGGACGGCGACGATCTCCGCGCCGGCGCGTGCCAGTTCGACTGCGACCTGAAAATTGAGCGGACCATTGCCAGCAACCAGAATGCGCTTTCCAGGCAGCACGCGATAGCTGCGGAGCAAGGTTTGCGCGGCACCCGTCGTCATCACACCCGGCAAGGTCCAGCCCGGCACCGCATAGGCACGCTCGTAGGCACCAGTAGCCACAATCAACCGTTTGGGTGTGAATTCGAGCCGCGCCGAATTGGAGATAACGGTAACCGCCAACGGCAGCGCGGCATTCACCACCATGCCTTCGACAATGCTCACTCCGGCATCACGCGTGCTGGCGATCAATTCACGGCCTTGCTCGAACTGACGATCATCGGCGAAGGCCTTCAGGCCCCGATGCGGTTGCTTGAAATATTGTCCGCCGGGAACCGGGCGCTCGTCGACGATGACGACATGCGCGCCTTCACGTGCGGCAAACAGAGCGGCTGTGAGGCCCGCCGGACCGCCACCGACTACCAGCAGGTCCGGGTCGCGCTTGACGCCGCCGATATGCTCCTTGTGCGGAGGATTTTTGGGAATCCGTGCCGGAGACACGTTACGTAAGACACTTGCGCCATCCACCGCCTTGGTCATGCAGGCGCGGACCGAGGGTTGGCCGTCGATCTCGACAAGACACTCCTGGCACACACCCATGCCGCAATAGAGGCCACGCGGTTCGCCTTGGCGGGTGATGCGGAAGGTCCTGACGCCCGCCGCGGTCAGCGCCGCCGCAATGGTTTCTCCGGGGCGCGCCGCGATCGCCTCGCCCTCGAAGGTGAAAATCAGGCCTGGCTCATCCGGCCGCTGCTCATTGCCGGAAGCGCGCATCACACCGGCTTCCGGCGGGCGCGGGCCGCCAGCAGCCTCATCAACTCGCGATCGCGCCAGGCCACGCGCTCGTTCCACTTTTCTAACGGCAAGATGTTGCGGCGCTCCTTGATAACAGCTGCAATGGTTTCAGGCGACCACGCCGGTTGCTTCTCGCCGCGCTCCTCGCCCATGCGGCGGTAGGCCGGCAACATGCGCTCGGCGTGGACAGCGATGCCGCCGCGCGTATTGAGATCAGCTGTTTCGAAAGGGCCGATGACCGACCAGCGAAGCCCAAGGCCATCGCGCACCAGTTGATCGATTTCGCCAGCCGTCGCTATACCGTCACGCACCAGCGCATAGGCTTCGCGCAGCAACGCGCCTTGCAGGCGGTTGAAGACAAAGCCCTCCACTTCCTTGCGCACGCGGATAGGCGCCATGCCAACCGCCCGCATCAACGCCTCGGCCCGCTCGACAACAGTCGCGCTGGTCAATGGCGATGGCACCACTTCAACGACGCGGATGAGATAGGGCGGGTTGCCGGGATGCAACACGAGGCAACGAGCGGCGAGGGCCGATGCTTTCGACCACTCGGAAGCCGGAATGAAAGAGGAGGAACTGGCAATGATGGCGCCGGGCTGCACCAATTTGTCGAGTTCAACCAGCAGCGCACGCTTGGCTTCGAGATCCTCGAGAATGCATTCCATGACGATGGAGGCCGATGCAACAGCCGCATCGAGGCTGCGATGAAAGCGGATGCGGCCGGTCACCGCCTCCAGATCTTCATTCACTCCGATGATCTCACGCAAGTCACCGAGGCGCTGGCGGATATCTGCAAACGCCGCTGCTTCCCGCGACGGATCGCGGTCATGCAAGGCCACGCTGTGCCCGGCCAGCGCGAAGACGATGGCCCAGGCCGTGCCGATGCTGCCTGAGCCGGCAATCGCAATTGTTTCGGCAGAAGTTGCGATTGTATCCTCCATTTTCCGGGTCGCCCAGTGACGTATACACAGTGTATACTTATTGCGAAGTCAGGCAAGGGAGTGGCGCCACGTGTTCGAACTCAACGGCAAGACGATTCTTCTCACCGGCGCCTCCAAGGGAATAGGTGCCGCCATCGCGCAATCCCTGGGCCAGGCGGGCGCAAATCTGATTGCGCATTATGGTGGCGATATCGAGGGAGCCAGGGCTTCAACCAGAGACATCCCATCCGAACGCCTGCAACTTATCGGCGCCGATCTCAACGATCCAACGCAGGCCGACAGGCTTTGGCGCGAGGCGCTTGCCTGGCGCGGACGGATCGACGTGCTGATCAACAACGCCGCCACCATGCGGCTCAAAGGCGGCATCGGCGACGACGACGCGATCTGGGACGAGGTGTGGGACGAGGCCTGGCGCGTCAATGTATTATCGCCGGCGCGATTGATGCGGGCCGCCGTGCGCCATTATCTGGCGGCGGGTGGTGGCAGCATCATCACCATCTCAAGCTGGGCGGCGCAGCGCGGGCCCGGCAATCCGGCGCTTATTGCCTATGCGGCATCGAAGGGCGCTATTCTCGCCGCCACCAAGACCATCGCCCGCAACTACGCCAAGAACAATATCCTTGCTTATATGGTGACGCCCGGTGTGGTGCGCACCAGACTGTCGGTCGATGCGGCGGCGGCAACGGGCGGCGAAGCGGCGGTGACGGCGGGGCTTGCCATGGGCGAATGGGTGCCGCCCTCCGACATCGCCAGTCTCGTTACCTTCCTGTCAAGCGGCACCTGCCGCCACCTGTCGGGAGCGACGCTCGATGTCAATGGCGCAACTTACATCCGCTGAAGTTTTTCAACGCTCGAGAACGGCGGCGCGGCGTTCGAGATAGAAGGCGTAGGACATGGGAAGCACCGGCCATGGATTCGGAAGTCCCAACTGCTCCGCGGCATGGAATGGCCAATTGGGATCGCTAAGTAACTCGCGGCCAATAGCGATGAGGTCGGCTTGCCTTGACTCAAGTATGGTCTCAGCCTGCTGGCCATCGAGAATAGCGCCCACCGCCATCGTGGCAATGGCGGCGCCCCGCTTTACGGCCGCAGCGAGGGGAACCTGATAGCCGGGCTTGATCTTCGCCGGTGCCAGCACGGGCGATCCGGCAATGCCGCCTGAGGAGCAGTCGATGACATCAACACCACGGGCCTTGAGTTCGGCCGCCAGCGCCACAGTGTCTTCGATGCTCAAGCCATTGTCGACACCATCGACCACCGATGCGCGATAGAACACCGGTTTGTCGGCCGGCCATTCAGCCCGCACTGCTTCGGCAACCAGCAGCGCCAGGCGCATGCGCTTATCCCGCGTTCCGCCGAATGCATCGTTACGGCAATTGGTTATCGGCGAGAAGAACGAATGAATGAGATAGCCGTGCGCACCGTGAATTTCGACAATGTCGAATCCGGCGGCCAGGGCCCGCCGCGTTGCCGCGGCAAAGCTGGAAACGGTATTCTCAATCTCAGCGACAGTGAGTTCGTGCGGCACAGGATAGCCCACGCGCTCGGGCACGGGGCTGGGACCGGCCGTCCGCCATGGTGCGTCAGGTCCGCCCAACGCCAAAGGCTTTGCGCCTTCCCAGGGCCGCGCCGCGCTGGCCCGGCGTCCGGCATGGGCGAGCTGAATGGCGGGCACCACAGCATTGGCGCGATAAAGATCGGCAATCGACTTCAGCCCGGCGATCTGGCCGTCTTCCCAGATGCCAGTGCAGCCGTGGGTGATGCGCCCGGCGGTAGTAACTGCAGTCGCCTCAACGAAAGCAGTGCCTACGCCGCCCAAAGCAAATCGCGAATGATGCGCCAGATGCCAGGGCTGAACGTAACCATTGATTGCCTTGTACTGGCACATGGGGGACACGACGATA
>JANPCS010000210.1:0-5360 GCA_031431065.1 Hyphomicrobiales bacterium
GTATCCGCCACCACATCGCCGCGCGAAACGACACCGGGGCAACCCAGTTTTTCCGCCGTGCGCTGGGCGAGGTTGAACACGCTTTCTTCCTGCTTGGCCTGCGGGGCGCGAACGCCGATGCCCAGCAGGGGAATGCCCGCGTTGATCGCCTTCAACCCCGTGATCAGGCCCGCCTGAGTGCCTGCACTGCCGGTGGCCGTCACGATATGGTCGATCACCATGCCCCGGTCATTTGCCTGCCCCACAAGTTCAAAGGCGCAGTTCACATATCCCAGCGCCCCGGTCGGGTTCGACCCCCCGCCGGGAATGACGTAAACCACATTGCCACCCGCCCGCAGCGCATCTGCGGCGTGGTCCATTTCGCCCTGCATATCCGTGCCGCCGGGGTGTTTTTCGGTTGTGGCGCCATGCAGATGATCCAGCAGCACATTGCCGTTGGCATTGTAGTTGGCGTTGTTCGATCCGGTGCGGTCTTCCAGCAGGATATGGCAGGCCATCCCCAGTTTCGCGGCAAAGGCAGCGGTCTGGCGGGCGTGGTTTGATTGGGTCGCCCCTTGGGTCATCACTACATCGGCGCGCATCGCCTGCGCCTCGGCCATCAGGAATTCAAGCTTGCGGGTTTTGTTGCCGCCTGTGGACAGGCCCGTGCAATCGTCCCGCTTGATCCAGATCTCGGGTCCGCCCAGTTCCTTCGTCAGCCGATCCATCCGTTCCAGCGGCGTGGGCAGATGCGCCAGAAACACCCGTGGGAAACGCGATAAGTGCATGAGGGGCCCCTTTAGATAACTTGCATTGATCACTGATTGCAGACGATATTACGCAACGCAAATGCGAAATCATCACATGATCATGCAAGATTTGCATGTTAGGGGCAAAATGCGTCTGGACTGGCTGGAAGACATCATCGCCGTCGCCCAAACCGGATCGTTTGGCGAGGCGGCCGAGCGGCGGCATCTGACGCAATCGGCCTTTTCCCGGCGTGTGCGAAACATTGAAGAGTTTCTGGGGATTGAACTGTTCGACCGCACGCGAAAGCCGGTGCAACTGCGCCCAACGACCAAGGCGCAACAGGAGAGGATCATCCGTGTGGCGGGTGATCTGCGGCAGTTGGCCGTCGATCTGCGGCGCGGGGACAGGATGGTGTCGGACCGGATCGTGATCGCCAGTCAACACGCGCTGACCACGGCGCTGACGCCATCAATCCTGCAAGGGATACAACGCAGGCAGGAAGACACCTATGTGCGGCTGCGGTCGGCCAATCTGGATGAATGCTTTGCGCTGCTTTTGTCGCGGCAGGCGGACATTGCGCTGGTCTACCGCCTGCCCGGCGAAGCGCACCCGATCAGTGCCGAATACAGTGAGACGGCGGTGCTGGGCGATGATCGCCTGATCCCGGTGATTGCCAAGACCGCGATGCCCGGTCTGGCAAGCCGGATCGCAGGAGGGGATGTGCCATACATCGCCTATCCGGGCGAGGTGTTCATGGGGCGGGTGATGCAAAGCCGCATCCTGCCGGCGATTGCTGCGCCAACGCCGCGGGCGGAAACGGCACTGACGCTTGCGGCACTGGAAATGGCGCTGGTGGGCGTGGCTGTGGCCTGGGTGCCTGCGTCGCTGGCGCGGCAGCGGATCAGGGATGATGTGATGCTGGATCTGTCAGGACTGCTGCCAAGTGCGGCACTGGAGGTAACGGCGGTGCGCCTGATCGGGATGACAGGGCCGGTGGAGCAGGCAGTGTGGCAGGATTTGGCAAGCGGCATTTAGCCGGTTCAGCGGATGCCCGGCCCTTGGAAGGGCCGGGCATCGGGATCAATGGGCCGTGCTGTCAGCCGTTTCACCCCTGCTGCGCCACAGGGAATAGATCACGCCTGTTGCGAGGATCGCAAAGGTGATGCCCAAGGACCAGCTTGCCGGGAACTTTTCCCAGCCGAGCAGGTCGGCCACGAAAATCTTGGAGCCAATGAACACGAGCAGGATCGCCAGCGCGTATCTCAGGTAATGGAACCGGTGCAGGACCGCCGCCAAGGCGAAATACAGGGCGCGCAGGCCAAGGATGGCGAAGATGTTGGAGGTGTAGACGATATAGGGGTCTGTCGTGATCGCGAACACAGCAGGGACGGAATCGACGGCAAAGACCAGATCGGCGATTTCCACCAGAACCAGTGCCAGAAACAAAGGCGTCATGTAGCGCGCCAGTTTGCCGGTTTGCGGATCGGTCTGGTGGACGAAAAACTGGTTGCCCTGCAGGGTTTCCGTCACCCGGAACCGTTTGCGCATGAAGCGCAGGACGGGATTGGTGTTCAGATCCATTTCCTTGTCATCGGTGAACAGCATCTTGATCCCGGTGAAAATCAGGAAGGCCGCAAAGATGTAGAGAACCCAGCCATATTGCGCGACCAGTGTGGCCCCAAGGCCGATCATGATGCCGCGCAAGACGATGACGCCAAGGATGCCCCAGAACAAAACGCGGTGCTGGAACTTTGGCGGCACGGCAAAATAGGAGAACAGCAGCGCGAAGACGAAAATATTATCCACGCTCAGCGAATACTCGATGAGGTAGCCAAAGAGGAATTCGAGCGCCTTTTGCGGCCCGGCGAAATACCAGACGCCCGCGTTGAAAATCATCGCGAGGGTGACCCAGACGCCGGTCCAGCCGAGCGCCTCCTTGAAGCCGACGACGTGCGCCTTGCGGTGGAAGACGCCGAGGTCGAGCGCCATCATCGCCAGGACGAAAAGCGTGAAGCCGCCCCAAAGCCAAAGTGGGTCCACAGTCATTGCGGTTGCCCTCCTGCCACATGCGCCAGAGCCAGTTCGTAATGCTGAGCCAGTTCAGCCTCGCCGTTGACGCAGATTTTCAAATCGCGCAGCAGGCCGTCGTCCACGGCGTAGATCCATCCATGCACGGACAATGTCTGCCCGCGCGCCCAGGCGTCGCGGACGATGGTGGTTTGGCAGACGTTGACGACCTGCTCGATGACGTTCAGCTCGCAGAGCCGGTCCCAGCGGCGCGCTTCGCCGGCGAGGGCGGCGAGATCGGCGCGGTGTTTTTCCCGCACGTCCACGATGTGGCGCAGCCAATTGTCCATGAGGCCCAGCCGCTCGCCGGACAAGGCGGCGCGCACCCCGCCGCAGCCGTAGTGGCCACAGACGATGATGTGTTTCACCTTCAGCACATCGACGGCGAACTGCACGACCGAGAGGCAGTTGAGGTCGGTGTGCGCGACGACGTTGGCGAGGTTGCGATGGACGAAAATCTGGCCCGGCTGCAAGCCGACAAGCTGGCTGGCCGGCAGGCGTGCTTCCGCGCATCCGATCCAGAGGTATTCGGGCGGCGGCTGGTCCGGCGGGCCTTCGGCTGGAATCGTTCGAGCCCAAGCCCGGTTGTTTTCAAAGAGGTGACAAAGGTGCGCATGGTATTGGTCGGGTTGATTTCGATTCAGAACTTCCCCGAGCGCATGACGCGCACATCGGACTCGAAGGCGATCATGCCGTAGCGCGGGAAGAACTCCCGCTCCAGACGCGCGAGGAGCGTCGTGGCGGCGGCTGCCTGGAGCACGACTTCAATCTGCACATTGGCGAACTCCTTCATCTCGCCGGCGCGCTCGCCCCCTTCACCGGCGCCTTCCACGGCGAAATGCGTCCAGCCGTGCGCGCCGACTTCGCGCAGCAGCTTTGTGACGGAAGCGAGCGCGTAGGCTTCGCAGACAATGGTGATGAGTTTCATCGGGTGGGTGTCCATGGCTTTTAGCGGTAGAGCGCGCGGGCGATCTCGAAATAGATGGGAATGCCCAGCGTGATGTTGAAGGGGAAGGTGATCGCGAGCGATGCGGTGAGATAGAGCGTCGGGCTTGCTTCCGGCAGGGAGATGCGAATGGCGGCGGGTGCGGCGATATAGGACGCGCTGGCGGAGAGCACGCCGAGCAGCGTCGCGCCGCCGAGTCCGAGGCCGGACGCCTTGCCGAGCAGGACGCCAAGCGCGCCGTTCACCAAGGGCACGAGGACGCCGAAGCCGAGCAGGAAAAGCCCGACCTTTCGCAAATCGCCGACGCGCCGGCCCGCGACGATCCCCATCTCGAGGAGGAAAAGGGCCAGCACCCCTTGGAACGGCGCGACGAAGAAAGGCTCGACCTTTTTCATCCCCACGTCGCCGCACAACCAGCCGACGACGAGCGCGCCGACGAGCAGGAAAATGCTGCGGCCAAACAGCGCCTCATGCACCGCCGTCCTCATCGATACGCCCGACACGTCGCCGCGGTTCTTTGACGCCAGCTTGCCGAGCACGACGCCCACGAGGATCGCGGGCGATTCCATGACGGCCAGAAACGCGGTGGCGTAACTCTCGAACGGCTGGTCGATCGCCTTGAGGTAATTCGTCGCGGCGATGAACGTCACCGCGCTGACCGAGCCGTAGTGCGCGGCGATGGCCGCCGCATCCACGCCGGGGAATTTCCCGCCGAAGCGCAGCACCGGGTAAGTCCACAGCGGGATGAGCGCGCCGAGCACGATGGCGGCGACCGCGGGCAGCCAGACCTTCGCGAGACCGGCATCGGAGATCGCGACGCCGCCTTTGAAGCCGATCGCGACCAGCAGGTAGATCGTCAGTCCGACATAGAGCGGCTCGGGAAACTTCAGGTCGCTTTTCGTCAGCGCCGCGATGAGGCCGAGGACGAAAAAGAGAACCGCCGGCGAGAGCAGGTTGGCCTGGATGGCGGTGAAAATGTCCACGGATCGAGGCGACTGCTACGGATTGCGCGGCCGGGTCCGGCGCGGGGATTGGCGAGCAAGGTTTTTCATCAGGGCCGCAAGTAGTCGTGGATTCATCCATGCAACGCGACACCCTTATTGACCGCGGATGAGCGGCAGCAACTGGCTCATGCTCACCGAGCCGGCCTTTTGCTGAATGTCGCCCGCGTAGCGCGCATGCAGCGTGCGCGCCTGCTCGGTGAGCGAGCCGAATAGTTGCTTCAGCTCGATGACGGAAAGCTTTCGCCCGCCGGCATAATATTGCTGCGCCAGCCGGCCCAGCGCCCACGTCGTCGCAAACGACATGGCCGAACCGGCGACCTGATTGCCCGCGCCTTTGGCCAGGCCGCCGCCGACCTTGCCGAGCAGGCCGCCGAGCAACTTCCGCGCGTAACCTTCGAGCACCTGCGAGGTCAGCCCGAGGCCCGCCGCGGCCAGCAATTCCTTGATGTGGCCGCGACCCAGCTCGTGCCCGTAAGTCTTGCCGACGCGATAGACCATCTTCATTTGCAGCGGCACGATGGCCATCGTCGCGAGCGACTCGGGCAGCAACTCGAGCGCACCGTTGAGAATCGCGTAGTTCAAAACCATCTGATCCACCTGCGCGTCAGCCGCGG
>JANPCS010000211.1:0-5167 GCA_031431065.1 Hyphomicrobiales bacterium
GAAAGTTCCGCCGTCAGGGTTATGGCACGGAGTTGAACGAGGCTAACGAGCATGCCGGTTGCATCGCGGCGCCAATCGTCGATACCAGCGGCCGTTGCATTGCGGCCCTCAGCGTCGTCGTGCCGGAACAGCGCATGGCGAAGCCCAATCGCGACGAACTGATCGCCAGTGTAACGAAGGCAGCCGCCCGTCTCTCGCAGCTGGTGGGTTGAGCGTCAAGTGAAGCTCGCGGCATAGCGTTGCTGCAGGTCTTCAAGCAGAGTCGGTTCGGTGACAAGCCCGCGCAGGTGAGCCTCGATCATCTCGCCTCCTGCCGACTGGAAGGCCAGATAGCCGCGATGACGCGGCCTGATCCAGCAGGACTCCATGGTGGCCAACGTGTTGCGATAACAACCATCGAAGCGCTGGTTGATTGCCTCGTCCAGCCACGCGTCGCGCCGTGCCGGTTGCCCGTGATGCAGGGCGAAGGCGTGTTGCGTCGCAAGTTCGGCGGCAAAGCGCGCATAGGCAAGAGCGGCTTCGCGATGTTGGCCATGGGCCGAAATGCCAAGGCCAGTGCCGCCGATGGTCGAGCCGGCCGGGCCGTTGGGTCCCGGAAAGTCATGGAAGCGCAGCGGCTGCCGGCGATCGGTTTCGGCATAGGTTGCATAGCAATAGACCGCCGGGCAGAAGACGAGATCGATGCACTCGGACATTTGTTCGTGCAGCAAGATACTGTTCCAGTCCAGGGCCTGCGGCGGACAATAGCGCAAAAGGTTCCGCAGCATTGAAAGCGCCTCCGCCGCGGCGTGCCGGTCCGCGAACGCCGCCCCTTGTTCCACAGCGCAGGGTGAGCCGAGATTGGCCATCAGCGTGAAGAATGTCATGAGGCTATGGACGCCTTTGAGACCAATGGCCAGGAAAAGCCCGTGGCGTTTCGCCCGTTCTCCAATCTCCATCACGCCACGCCAGTCATGCGGAGGTTCGGCATCCAGCGCCCGCATGAGGTCCGGTCTTGCGACGCTGACCTGGCAGGCGGCATCGATCGGCAGTGCCCAGGTCTTTCCATTGTAGCGGTAAGTCTCAAGCGATGGCCCAACGAACTGGACAGCACCGGTTGCCACACTTTCATCGATGGGGACCAGGGACTTCGAGGCGGCGACCTCGCCCATGAAGGGATGATCGAGAACGATGAGGTCATAGTCCTTCGCCAGGGCATCGACCGGCGTGAACTCAAAGCCGCTGAGCGGCCGCGCCGACCATTCGATCTCGATGTCCGGATGGCGGGCTCGAAACATTTGTGCCGTGCCGAGCAGCGGAGCGACGGCCCGCCGGTGTTCCCAGGTCATTCCGCGTAGCCGGATGATTGCCATCGCCGCCTCCCTTGACTCGAAGCATAACACCGTTAGAGTTCCAGTCTACCAAGACAAACTGTAGTCCGGCATTTCGGAATTTGCCGCGCTTACAAAGACATCTTACCGTGCTTGCAAAACATAATGTCTGGGAGGAAGCCAATGCGAAAGTTCAGGTTATTTACCGGTGCTGCAGCTGCAGCGTTCGGTCTAGCCTTCGTTTCAACGGCAGCTCATGCCGCCGCCGGCGATGAATGCGTCAAGATCCTGGGTTACGAGTGGAGCGGCGAAAAGCAGTCCATGGACCCGGCCGACATGCATTCCGGCGACGACGCCTACCACACCTTCGCCATCTATAACCGCCTTGTCGATATCGACGACAATTTCAATGTCATGCCCGAACTGGCCAGCGAATGGTCGGTTTCGGCCGATGGTCTCACCTGGACATTCAAGCTGCGTTCCGGCGTCAAGTTCCATTCCGGCAAGGACTTCACCTCGGCGGACGTGGTCTATACCTTTAAGCGCCTGCTCGATGAGAAGACCGGCTCGGGGGCGCGTGCCGTGCTCGAGTTCCTCGATTCCGACGGCATCAAGGCGCCCGATGCCACGACCGTCACCTTCACCACCAAGAAGCCGGTGGTGCAGCTGCCGGTGCTCATCACCAACAAGTTCACCAACATCGTGGCGGACGGCGCCAAGCAGGCAGACCTCCGCCTCAAGGGTGACGGCACGGGGCCTTTCATGCAGGAGCAGTTCACGCCCAATGCACCGGTGCGCATCCTGAGAAAGAACCCGAACTACTGGGATGCGGGCAAGCCCAAGGCGGACTGCATCCGCATCACCGTGGCCCAGGAAGCCGTGGCCGCCGTGGCGGCCATCAAGTCGGGGCAGGTCGATCTGATGCTCAACGTCGATCCATCGGTGATCGGCTCACTCAAGGACGATCCGGCGGTCACGCTGCTGCAAACCGGCGCCTCAAACTCGATGACCGTCTCCATGTGGGTGGATACCAAACCCTTCGACGATGTGCGGGTCCGCGAGGCGCTGAAGCTCGTGGTGGACCGGCAAGCCATGGTGGACACGGTCCTGCTCGGCTTCGGCCAGGCAGCGGCGGACAGTCCGGTTCCGGTCGCTAGCCCCGCCTCGTACACCAAGGAAGCTCCGAAGCAGGATATCGCGAAGGCCAAGGCGCTGCTCGCCGAGGCGGGTTACAAAGACGGCCTCAAGTTCGATCTCTATACGGCGGAAGGCGTTCCCGGCATGGTGCGCATGGCGCAGGTCTATGCCGAGATGGCGAAGGCCGCCGGCATCGAGATCAATGTGATCGTGACGCCCGCCGAAAGCTACTGGGATGACGTCTGGCTCAAAAAATCGATCGTCACCTCCGCCTGGTCGATGCGGCCGCCGGGCGAAGGCCTTGCCGTCGCCTATACGCAATCCGCCAAGTGGAAGGAAACCCACTGGGAACGGCCCGACTATGACGCGCTGCTGCTCAAGGCCAACACCACGGTCGACGAGGCCGAGCGCAACAAGGTCTTCCAGCAGACCGGCGAACTTCTGGCAAAGGAAGGCGGTCTGATCCTGCCGATGTTCGTTCATCAGGTTCTCGCTGTCCGCAAGGGCTGCGAGGGTTACGAACCGCGGGCCCAGAACTTCAATCTCAACTTCGAGACTCTCTCCTGCAAGTGAACTTGCCGCGAGAGGCATGACAGCGCATCATCGGGGTGAGGCTTGCCTCGCCCCGATTGTTGGAGGAGGACGGTTTGCAGATCGCATTGCTGGTGGCCCGCCGCATCGCGCTTTCGGCTATCACGCTTCTGCTCGTCTCGGCCTTCGTCTTTTTCATCCTCGAAGTCCTGCCTGGTGACGTGGCAACCCGCATCCTCGGCCGCGACGCGACACCGGAGGCCCTCCAGGTTCTTCGCGACCAGCTTGGGCTCGAGCGGCCGGTGCTGGTGCGCTACGCGTCGTGGCTAGGCGGCCTCCTTACCGGCGATCTCGGCCAGTCGCTCGTCTCAAGCCGGTCGGTGGCGGACATTCTTGCGCCGCGCATCTTCAACACGCTGATGCTGTCGCTTTATGCCTTCGCGCTCTACCTGCCGCTGACCCTGATCCCCGCCATCCTTCAGGCCCTGACCCGCGATCGCGCGCCCGACCATGCCTTCTCGGTGCTGACGCTCGTCCTGCTGTCGATGCCGGATTTCCTGCTGGCCACCATTCTGCTTCTCGCCTTCGTGTTGTGGATTCCGCTGCTGCCCGCCATCTCGCTCGTCGATGAGACGTCAAGTTTCATGGAATACATCTATGCCATGACGCTGCCCGCCGCCACGCTGGCCATTGTCATGGCGGTCTATGCGGTCAGGATGCTGCGCGACAATCTCATCGAAGTGCTCGATTCCGACTATGTCCGCATGGCGGAGTTGAAAGGCCTGCCGCGCGCGCGGGTCATGCTGCGCCATGCGCTGCCCAATGCGCTGGCGCCAACGCTCAATGTCACGGCGCTCAATCTTGCCTATCTCGTCGGTGGCGTGGTGGTGGTGGAAAAGGTCTTTTCGTATCCCGGCTTCGGAACGCTTCTGGTGGACTCGCTGCAGCTTCGCGATCTGCCGGTGATCGAGGCCACCGTGATGATCGCCGCGCTTGTTTATATCGCCGCCAATCTCGTGGCCGATATTGCCACGGTCCTGCTCAATCCGCGGCTGCGGACAGGCTGACCAGATGGCCAGCACCGGCATCGGTCCAGCCGCGAAGCCTGATAGCCTTTTCTCCATCTGGGGACAGATGCCGCTGAGCTTCCGTATTGGCGCGGCGATACTGGGATTGCATTTCCTTGTTGCCGCTACTGGTCCATTCTGGGCACCTTACGGCTATTCGCAGATGGGCACTGGCGCGCCCCTTTCGGGGGCGAGTCTCGCGCATCCTTTCGGCATCGATCAGCTTGGGCGCGATGTCTTCAGCCGCGTGGTGCATGGCAGCTGGATCGTCATCCTGCTGTCGCTGTCGGGAACCTTGCTTGGCACGATCATCGGCGCCATCATTGGACTCTTTTCGGGTTATGTGGGCGGCTGGATCGATGACGTCATACAACGGGTGCTCGAGGCGCTGATCAGCATCCCCTTCCTGGTGTTCGCGCTGATCGCCATCGCCGCGGCGGGCACCGAGCATTCGGGAAACCCGATTCTCATCACCCTCGTGGTGGCGCTGGTTTACGCGCCACGCATCGCGCGCATCGCCAGGGCGGCGGCCATCGACATCACCACGCGCGACTATGTGACCGTGGCGCGGCTCAGGGGCGAGAGCGCCTGGTCGGTGATGCGCCGCGAACTTCTGCCCAACGCCACGAGCGTTCTCCTCGTCGAATTTGCATTGCGCGCCGGCTATGCGCCGGTGCTGATCGGCTCGCTCGGATTCCTGGGCTTCGGCCTTCGTCCGCCGACGCCGGAGTGGGGCATCATGATCAGCGAGAACCGGGCGCTGCTCATCATCGCGCCGTCCACCGTGCTGGGCCCCGGCCTGGCACTTGCCTCTCTCGTCGTGGGGCTCAATCTCTTCACCGAAGGCCTTGCCCGCGTGCTCGGCCGCACGGTGAAACTCGGTGCGCAATGAGCACCCCCCTGGTCGAAGTCACTGGGCTTTCGGTTTCCTACCGCCAGGGCCGCTCATGGCGGCGCGTCGTCGAGGATGTGAGTTTTCACGTCAATCGCTCCGAGTTCGACAAGTTGCTTTTGGACCATGCTCGGGATATGGGTGTTGATGTTCACGAGGGCAAGGCCGTGACCAGCGTGCAAAGATCCGGGCACAGGACACGTGTGCAATTAAACGATGGAAGTGAAGCC